>CAYZQI010000183.1:0-8753 GCA_964480455.1 uncultured Cytophagaceae bacterium | reverse complement strand
TCCGCAAAAAACGGCTCGGGAGGCCGATGAAGTTCATTTTGAGGAAGACATTTTGTTTTATGACAAAGACTTTGATGATGAATTCTTCAAAGAAGAAAGCATGTAATTCAGGAAAATGACGTCTTTCACCCGGATTTTTGTAATATTAATAACCACACCACCGCTAATTTAATTGCACAACTCGCAGGCGGTATAGAAAATTTGCTAAAGCGTGAAATCCTGTGTCTGCTCCCTCAGGGCTTTCATGTTTCATAAAAAAAGGGAGCATCTAAAAGGACGGGCATGAAAATCCAGTAAGACGTTTGTACTCTTCAGGAAGTTGTTCTCCAAAAAATCCAAGAAAAAAATATCCCGCTCTCAGCTTGTTCAAGCCATTGGATAACCAAAAAACAAAGAAAGTGGTTTGGGGATGACTCAGAATTTACCGCTCCAGTTAGCTTTCAGCTTAGCTCTGCATCAAAAGCATGTGTTTTGAACCATGAAACTGGGACCATCTTGCGAAATTCATTTAACCGCTTATGAAAATTGCAATTTCCTAGCAAAGAAATATGTATTTTTAGGAGGTTAATAGTGATTTTGTCTACGACGTTGTGGCTTAATTCAGGCTGATCTAATAAATTATATTGTGCAATTACAAGATAATTTGTATTGATCGAAGTATGAAAAATCTACTGATATGTTGGATTGGGGCAACAGATTTGAAAGCGTCTGAGGCTGACGGAGAGCACGGCCTTGGGCCAATAGGCAATGCCGTTGTTGAACAAGAGTATAAAGAAATTGCTCTGCTCAACGACTATCCCCAAGAAAGAGCAGAGCAGTATGTAGAATGGCTCCAAAAGAAGACAGCTTCGCCAATTTCACTAAGCCATACAATGCTTAATGATCCGACAGATTTTGAGGAAATTTATAAAGCGGCAATAGGGCACATCCAGTCTAAACAACAAGAGTATGGTAACGACACTCCACTCACCTTCCACATAAGCCCTGGTACGCCGCAAATGAGTGCGGTCTGGATCATCCTTTCGGCCAGCAAATTTCGAGCGAAGTTAATTAAATCCTCGCGGGAGCAAGGTGTGCAAGCCGCAAACCTCCCCTTCGATATCGCAGCAGATTATATACCTGACCTTCTCAGGCAAAGAGATAAGGAGTTGGAAAAACTTGCTGCAGGGATTCCTTCTGAAGCACAAGAATTTAAGGATATCATCCACCGCAGTAATGAAATGCAAAGAGTTATTCATAAAGCCCAGAGAGTAGCGATTCGCTCTATTTCAGTGCTACTTGAAGGAGAGAGTGGAACAGGTAAAGAACTACTAGCGCGAGCTATACATCAAGCTAGTCCTCGTAAAAATAAACCATTTATTGCTGTTAACTGTGGAGCCATCTCTTCAGAACTCATAGAGTCTGAGCTCTTTGGGCACAAGAAGGGTGCTTTCACAGGCGCGACTGAAACCAGGATTGGACACTTTGAATCTGCTGATGGGGGAACTCTATTTCTTGACGAAATAGGGGAGCTTCCACTTTTGGCACAAGTAAAACTTCTAAGAGTACTTCAAGAAACCGAAGTTACTAGACTTGGCACTTCCTCGCCAAAAAAGCTCGACATAAGAATTATTGCCGCTACCAACAAGCCACTCCTTGAAATGATAGCACGGGGAGGTTTTCGAGAGGATCTTTTCTATCGCCTCGCCGTTGCAATACTAAAACTGCCACCCCTGAGAAATAGGAAAGGCGATATCACCTTACTTATCGACAAGTTATTGGCGAAAATAAATAAAGAAAACGAAGAGGATCCAGCATTTGAACATAAAACTATTTCTGCTGGCGCAAAAAATCTTATGCTCCAACATCCCTGGCCCGGTAATGTCAGAGAGCTACTCAACACTCTTCATAGAGCTGCAGTGTGGTCTGTTGGTTCAACGATAACAGAACAAGACATGAGCGAGGCAATCCTTCAACGGCCTCTGAGCAAACAATCAAATGATGGAATACTGAACAGAGATATTGAAGACGGAATTGACCTGCAAGAATTATTGTCAAATGTCGCCACTCACTATTTGAAATTGGCAATGAAATCAACAAACAATAACAAAACAAAAGCAGCAGAGCTACTTAACCTCTCCAATTATCAAACTTTGGCAAATTGGCTGAAAAAATATGGGATCGACTAATAAGGCACGGTATTTGCTAGTTTGAGCACATGGAGTTTACATAAATTACAGATGGGCACATTAGAAATCTCTGAATTCAAGTTGGAGATTAGCATTTATTAAAATGGAATAATTGGAATCTATATGGCCGGTTTTGAGATAGATATCATCAACATCATTGTTGACAATTTGAGAGATCGTTATAAAAGCGGATTTCCGGTGCTCAAGGAAATTATTCAGAATGCTGATGATGCTGCTTCTCAAAAAAACAGAGATGTTCAATTAGATTTTGGCTTAACTGAAGGATTACCTGGAGCCACGCACCCCCTACTCAAAGGTCCCGCTCTTTTCTTTTTGAATAATGGATCCTTCACTGAGCAAGACGCAAGAGCAGTCAAATCCTTCGCCTTAAACAGCAAGGCTGCAGATAGTGGTGCAATTGGTAAGTTTGGATTAGGAATGAAATCAGTTTTTCATTTCTGCGAAGCTTTCTTTTGGCTAGCACAAGATGGTGAATTTAAGTGGGAAGAAATACAAAATCCCTGGTCTGGCAACATAGACTATCCTGCACCACAGACTATTTGGGACCGTTTTTCAGGAGAAGATGCTGATGGTATACGTGCACATTTAAAGGATGTATTTGAAAGTGTATGTAAACAATATAGTTCATATTTTTTGCTGTGGATCCCTTTACGTCAAAAACGCCATCTTATTGTCAATGGGGAGGAAGTTGGAAGTATCATATCTGAATTTCCAGGAGATAATCGAAAACAGATTGATTTTCTTTTCCAACCTGATTTGCCAGCGGCTCTTGCAGAGCTACTACCTTTATTAAGACATTTAACCAGTATAAACTTCTGGAATACAAATAAAGGAAACTCCCTGCATCTCGAATATAATGTACAACTACGTGATGGTGCAAAACGAAATTCATACCCGAGAACAATAAATCTCCAACCATTGTCGGGGATAGTTTCTTACAAGAATCAAACATCAGATTCTCCTCAGCAATCTATACAGTTTGCCGGATTTGAAGGCAGAGCAGCAGAGATAAAATTAAAAGAACTTCGTGACTCTGCATATTGGCCGAAAAGCTATGTTCGAGATAATCTTGGGAGGGTTCAGCCAGAACCAGATAAAGCAAAAGGACATTGCGCTGTAACGTTCTCTAAAACCACGAAGAAGGCTAAAGGTAACCTGACTATTCAATGGGCAGTTTTCCTCCCACTTGAATCATCTCGGGAAGAATGTACTTGTAAGAGCGAATTTAGCTACAGCCTGACGCTCCATGGATTCTTTTTTGTCGATGCTGGTCGAATTGCAATTGAAGGACTAGGTAAAAAAGCGTCTGAAATAAACTTTCCTCCACAATCTCAAAATGAATTACGTAGAGCATGGAATTATTTTTTATTAACTCGGGGCACATTTTTACTTTTAATCCCTGCTCTTAACCAGTTCGTAAAACAAGCAAGGGTTAGCCTGGATGAGACAATTTTTCTTTGCGAGGCTATCAGAGGCTCAAGCTTGTTTATTAGTAATAGGCATTCAATTTGTCAGGTAAGCCAATGGGTACTACAGGTTGTCAACGATGGCCCTCAATGGGTAAGAGTGGATGTAAAACAGAAGATATTACCGATTCCGGCTCCACCGCAAAAAACTCCAAATCGCCCTTGGGAAGTCTTCCCAAAGTTAGTAGATTTGGAAGATGAATTCATATTTGTTCAAAAAAATGCTCCTCATTTAACTCATCTTCCAATACCTCAATGGAATGAAAGTGCTTTGCAAGTGGTGTTGGCAATTAATCCGCGTAGCCTCTTCACAAACCAAAGTTCAGTAAACTATCTTAATACCTTTTTAAATGATGACTCCATAAAGCCTTTTCTTTCGATTTCAACCTTACAACACCTTTTAAAAGAATTGATCAGAAAAGGGTTCAAAGAGCTTGGTTCTCAAATGTCATCTGTAACAGCAGGGATCCAAGAAATAGTTTCACATGTTTTACCCGAACAAAAGTATATTTTAAGCAGCGAGGCTCCAGAAGTTATACGGAAGTTACAAAGTGCGGAGTTTGGTTATCTGATATTACATAAAAATTTTGATAATAAAGACAACCCTGGCAATGCGAAGTTATCAGTTGATGCTGCGCTTGAAATTCTCACCAATCTTGATCATCAATTACGGATTTATGAAGTTGAAGGTGTAGAAATTAGTGCAACAAAATGTAGAGATATCATACTAGAAGTATTAAAGAACCTTGACCGAAATACAAGAAGAGAAGTATTGCAAAAAGGTAAAGATCTCAAAATAATTACAGGTTACAATTGCAAGCTAGGTAGGCATTCTGCATTTACAACAAAAGAACTTAGAGATTGTCAAAGAAATTCTTGCCTATTTCTTTATACCCAAGGAATTAATCTTCAAGAAAGACTTGGGCTTTCGGTCAGCCTACAATCCGTTTTAGCTGTTGAGACGATAGTTTTAATCACCAGTGAAATAGCAACTATCGTTTTCGACACCGCCGAGCATGGCCTCTACCAATGCCTCGCAGAAGGTTGCTTAACAGCTTTAGGGATAAACTGTAAAGAGCTAAAAGAAAAAGTAGATCGCGGTGAAATCATAGGAGCAGTATCTGGAGTTGATTTACACAGAGTTGGTACAGAACTAATAAGAGGATTCAGATACCTCTTACATGGCGATAAAGATCACTTTCACGGCCATGCGACTCTCTGGGTGCAAAGATACAAACAGAATCCTGTATGGTCGAAACTGTGGAAACAATTAGCAAGTAGTGAAGAGGATAATATCCTCGTTCAGAGAAACCTAGCAGAGAAAATACCACAAGATAACAGATGGCAGATATTAGGCCTGCGGGAGATTGATCAACAAGGTATTCTGGAAGACATTAGAGTAAAAGGAACCGAATTTATTGAGCCATCTTCATTCAGCGTGGATGAGAGAACAGAAGTATTGTTATCAGCACAATATGATTCCGATCTATGGAAGATATTACCTCTGCACGAAACAGTACAGGGAACTTTTGTATCAATAACCGATCTTGCCTATATTGAGACTGGCTTTTTAATTCCGGAAAAAATATCTAAACATTTACATATAATCAAACTTAGCAGTGATATTCATTTAAAGAGACTGCAAAGAGAGTATGTAAATCAGTTGACTAATTCAGTACTTATTCAGAATATTCTTAGCTTTCCGAAATCGTATAATTATTTTCAGTTCATTCTAGATGCATTAGCTAGACTAGGCAAACAATCGGACCCTGCACTAACTAAAAAACTACGTGAAATAAAGTGGTTTATTGATAAAAATAATAATCCTTTAAGTCCAGCTGATATTGTTGATTTACCCGAGTTTACGAACGAAGTCAGCCTCCTTCTTGCTCAGGTTCCAGGAGCTTTCTGTCAACCTGAAGATCTCTCACCATTGGTTTTGGAGCACCCCTTTGTTAAATCGAGGGAAATGAACTGCTATTACTCCAGTGGAGTGGAAGGGCTTGATATTTTAGAAATTATTGTCAGTGAAGCAAAGGATAACTTTATTGGTGAAATTGATTTCATATCTTATGACTTAGAGAAGTTATTGATAAGTTTCAAAGATATTCCAAATGGCTTGAGACTAGATGGGTGGGGGTTTCTGGCTAAAGTCGCAAAAGTATTTGGTATAGAAGACTGCAAAGATCGATTTTTGCCTATCATTTCAAAATCAATAGACTCAGAAAAAATTATTTCGGTTTTAGTATGGTTAGCAAACAAACACGAGAACGGCACTGAAAATCTAGATTGTGTACTATACGCATTCGATTGTTATCTTGAGGTTTTCAGTAAAAATCCTTCCTGCCATAGTTTTTTATCAAAGCTTAAACTCCTCAATAGAAATGATGTGTGGTGTGCAGCTGATGAATTATGTGTAGAAGTTGCAGAGATAGAGAATAGCCGTGTGTTGAATGACAGGCACTATGGCATTCTACAATCAATACTTAGAGCCGGAGGAAAAACAACAATAAAAGCAGAAACAGTTTCTGATGACACTCGCTTAGGGCGTCGACAAAATATGCGCTCCCAGGATGCTGCTAGTATCTTGAGGCTCTATTTTCAAGATTGGGAAAATCTCGTTAATCAGGAAATAATTGCAGCTTTTTTACATCTTATGGGAGCGGATAGTGAAGTCAAAAAGCTAGCAGATTCATATTCTGGCACTCGCTCTCGGGAATGGTTTATAGATAAGATATTTTCTGACACCTCAAAAATTTTCAAAACGTATCAGGGGACTATCGTAGATGGAGCGATGGAGGTATGCCTGACAACCATTCCTGATGAATATAGGTTTATTTTAGAAGTCGTTAAAGACCAAACTATCTCATTAAAATCTATTACAGGGAAAAAAATTCAAGTACTACTCACCAAAGATTTTCAAGAAATTGTAATTGGAAGAACTAGAAAAATACTATCTCCAAAAGATGGATTTACATTTGTTACGATTCAGCTAAGAGGTATAGATACTAACAGTTTTTCTGAACATCGTCTGGCTAAGATGTTGAAAAACACAATATTACATCTTCTTAATGAGATATATGTCAATAACGGAGCTGGAGTAAATGACTTATGGGGTCAAATAAATGAATCTGAACAAATAGATATCCAAGTTGCTAAAAGTCTTGTCATGGATAATCTACCCTTATATTTAGACCAGATTGGAGTCAGAAAAAATGAATCTAAGCTTGGTCGAGCATATAACGAATGGGACAAAGCTAGATACCGAGTTAAAGAATTAGCAGTTCACAAGAAGAATAATGAAAAAGATGCTGAAAAACTAAGACATTCTCTTGAAGAGATGCAAAGTCTTATTATAGAAGATGAGGCTGTTCAAAGTGCAACTCTTGCTGCTATCAAAAGAAAAATTTCTGATTACCAATATACTCCTTCAAGTGTCCCTTTTGAACTTTTTCAAAATGCAGATGATGCCGTTGTTGAACTGGCAGAAATAAGAGAATACAACAAAACGGAAGATAATGATGGTGTACTTCCTTCACAGGTGTCGAAATTTATCATGTGTAAAAATAATGATAATTTGAGGTTCTTGCATTGGGGAAGGCCTATAAATCATATGGGTACCGCAGGTTTTCCTGGTAGAGAAAAAGGATATCATCAAGATTTAGAGAAAATGATTATTCTCTCTTCTTCAAACAAGAATAACCAACAGAGCAAAACAGGGAAATTTGGTCTTGGCTTCAAAAGCACCCTCCTCATAAGTAATACGCCAATTATCATCAGTGGACGACTTTCTGTTAAAATTATTGCTGGCCTCTGTCCTACGATGCTTGAAGATTCAATAACACAGAGAAATATTCTGAAGAGGTTTAACAATATAAGACAATTACCAGGAACTTTAATTGAGCTCCCACTAATAAGTGAATATGGGGCTAATGAACTAACCAATGAGTTTGAACTTTTCTCTGGTTTACTGACTATTTTCTCACGGAAAATTAAGACATTGTGCGTCTATAATGATGAGAGTGAAGAGATTACACATAGTTGGTGCCCAAGTCAATTTTTGAGAAGTGAAAATTCTGTAATAGAGATTGGAGGGTTCTCATTCGAAAAGAAGAAAGTAAATGCTATTTACTTTCGATCCTTTAAAAAAGGTGGTGTCTTGGTTGCAAACGGCCCACGGGGTTTTGAAAGATTACCAGAAAAGGTACCACCCTTGTGGGTCTTGGCTCCAACTCAAGAAGATGGTGATGTTTTTTTTGCAATTAATGGGCAGTTTTCGATAGATCCAGGCCGTGCACGATTAGCTGGAAAAAAATCCCAGAATATAAAAATTGCTCATGATTTAGGCGTTGACCTGGCAATAATGTTATGTGGTTTGTTTGAAGAAAGTAAAGCGGAATGGTCTCGTGTCAAAAACAAGTTTAATTTCGAAAAAACATTAACAATTTATCAATTTTGGAAATCAGTATGGGAGACATTTACAGCAAAATGGATTGATCAGCCGGAGAATGAAGTCACACAACTGACTAAAAGTCTCCTTACTGGACAAGTTGGAATTGCCAGACTAATTTCTCAATACTCAGCATTACCAAACGGGTTGTGGGGTGAAAAATTCGAACGACTTATCTCGCCAAAAGCAATACGCTATGTATTGCGTGACAGTCTGTCATCAGAAGTTGTTTTTAGATCTTTGTCGACTTGGAATTTTTTTTCCACTTATATACAGCCCAATTTAGTAATTTCCACAGAGGTATTCCATGCACTTGGCAAAATACTTCCTGGGTTTGCTCAAAAGAAAGATCAATGGCAATCACTTCGATTGTCAGATGTGTTGCAAATGTTAGGCAAGTCTAGTTATCAATTAAATGCTGAAGGTGCTAACGCTCTTGGTAAGGTAATTACAAAAGAATTTCTTGCTGATTTAACTAGAACTGTTGAAGGTTCTCTTGAGCTTGAAGGTATTGCAGAGGAGCTGGAAAAGATTCGATTCCAAACTCAAGATAAGGGATGGCACGAGAGTGCCAAGATACTTAGAGGCAGTCAACTAGGTTTAGCTGATGATGAATTGTTGAGGGCAGGTTTTGCACCCAAGAAGAAT
>CAYZQI010000182.1:0-8762 GCA_964480455.1 uncultured Cytophagaceae bacterium | reverse complement strand
CTTCTTTTTGAGGTGGGTTCAATCCTTCAAGGTAATTCATATTGCTTTCAGGTTACTGTTGATGCTTTTTGCTTGTGTTTATTTGACGCTAATTTAAGCAAAAATACACAAAAAATTATAAATTGCGAATGATTTGCTGTAAATTAAAAACAGGATTTTCATAAAAAATAACTTGATGAAATCTAAACGATAACACTAAAAAGATTTGAACTATTGAAACCATTTTTTATTTTTGTATATTGTATCCAATAAAGCCACACTTGTTAATTTTTTGATAATTACATACTTAAAAATTTGGATTATGCAGCCAAAAAGAAATGATTTGAACGATTTGGTGCTGGAAAACAAAGTCTTTAACTTTGTATTGGCTGGTATGATTCTGTTTGTAAGCTATACAGTAGGACACGATATTATTTTTGGAAGCAAGCAAATCGTATTTCTTGGCGATTTGATTACATTGTGTATTTTGATTGGCTTCATTTTTATCTATCGTACACTAGACTTAAATAGTACTTTGTGGTTGCTTATCCCGTTTTTGATAATAGCTGTGAGTATTTTTTGGTTTTTGGTGGGAGGAATCCGGGGGCCGAGTACCTTCAATTTCATTGCTCTGATGGTTTGTATTACTATCCTGACCAATGGAATGATGTTCTATATTTTTGTAGGGATAATCGCAGCCATACAAATTACTTTGATGTTTAGTAATTTTTGGTATCCTGAGTTGTTTGACTTTCCCCTACCTAAGAGTACACTCAATGCGATTCCCTATCATTTTTTTTTTAGCTCTTGGATTACAGTAGCCATTATTTTTTTCTTGAAAAAAAGCTATTATGGTGAGAGAGAAAAAACACAAGCTATCAACCGAGAACTAGACGAAAAAAACAAAGAAATCTATTGCCAAAATGAAGAACTGCACCAGCAGCAAGAAACCATCAATAAGATTAACCTTTCGCTCGAGGAAAAAGTAAAAGAGCGCACCCATGAGTTGGAGAGCAAAAGCAAACAAATACAAGAGTTCACCTACTTGAATGCACACAAACTCAGAGGCCCTCTGGCACGCTCTGAAGGATTAGTCTATTTATTACTCAACGAAAGCAACCTTGATGACGAACAAAAACTGTGGGTAAAAAGCCTTCAATTTTCTTTAGAAGAGCTAGACCAAGTGATTTATATTATGAATAAAGCACTAGATACTCATGAGCAAGATTTGTGAGTAGGTAGCTTGCCTATATCGCAGGCTACCAACATCAGAAGTACATTTCTCATCTAAGGCGCAACACTGACAAGCAATAGTAGCAAGAAAGCCCCAGCCCCAATGCCAAATCCTGTCCAAGCCTTGCGGCTTTTCATTCTGCGTGCTTCCTGTCTATATGCCTCAAAATAAACAGGATTATCAAATAATTTATTGTCTCTAATATTGAGCCTATGTATGGCAGGAGGCGTGAGTGAAGTACCAAGGGTAGTAGCCAAGCCAGCAGGCCAAATCAGAAAGGTAGTGAGTGAGGTGGCTACCCAAATCCCTCTAGGTTCATAAAATTGATTGGCATCTCTAATTGCCTTGAACCGTAAGTCTTGCATCTCTTGGGAACTCAGGCGTACACCATTAGCATCTTGCGCAGACTCACCAATTTCTAACCCTTTGATGTTTCTGTTGGGCGTATTTGTGAAAGTTTTTCCAAAATAAACCTCTTCTTTACCATTTGGAAATACCACCTTGAAAATAGAAGACTTGTGCAACGTATAATCAGGCCCCAAAGGGTTGTCCAAGGGGCGGTAGCGCACTTCTGTCTCGGTAATCTCAAGTATTATAGCATCTATCTCTTCCCCGTTGTTTTTGTGTATGACACTTTTGGTAGAAGAGTTATCGGTTTGTGCCCACAATAAAGGCATACTAAACAATAAAAAAATGAAGAAGGAGAGAAGCGTTGGTTTCATGATTAAAGGTAAAAATAAGTAAATGGTCATTAAAATATGTTATGCTTACAAAAATAAATCCTCTCGATTTTAATTCCAAATCGAAAATTAGGCTCGAGGATTTGCTATTTTGTGTTGAAAAATCAGATAATCTTGCAAACCTTGATTGTATCTGACACAATCTTATTAATTTTGGATAATAATAACAAACAAAGCCCGTAAACTATAAGTCTTTCCATTGTTCATCATTCAATGGATTGATTTACTTACCATTAAAAAGAGAAAAAAATATGCAATTGATTCATCAAGAATATCAAATCCAAGGAATCCCAGTCCTTGAGTTATGCCGTAGTTTTGATACGCCCCTGTATGTCTATGACACACAAAAAATGCAAGAAAAATTGAGTAGCCTCAAAAATGCCTTTTCGGGAGTAAAGCTCAAAATAAAATATGCTGCCAAAGCCCTCACCAATATCTCTGTATTGAAGTGGTTTCAGCAGCAAGGTATTGGGCTTGATGTAGTTTCTATTCAAGAGGCAAAACTGGGCATCAAAGCAGGTTTTGCGCCCTCAGAGATTCTTTTTACGCCCAATTGTGTTTCGTTTGACGAAATCAAAGAAGCTGTTGAACTAGGCGTATTCATCAATATTGATAGTATTTCTATTTTAGAACAGTTTGGGCACGAATACGGCAACACCGTACCATGCTGCATCAGGCTTAATCCACATATCTTGGCGGGTGGAAACTCCAAAATACAAGTAGGACATATAGACTCTAAATTTGGTATCTCGGTGCTTCAGATGCGCCATGTACTACGCATAGTGCAGAGCAATCAAATTAAGGTATTGGGAATGCACGTACATACTGGTTCTGATTTTTTAGATGCCGAAGTATTCTTGCGTGGTGCAAATATTGTTTTTGAGGCAGCACGCGACTTTGAGGGCTTAGAATTTATTGATTTTGGCAGTGGATTTAAAGTTGCCTACCGTGAAGGCGACATCACCACCAATATCCAAGAACTAGGGCAAAAAATGAGTGAGGCATTCCAAAATTTTTGTAAAGAATATGGCAAAGAACTCGAGATTTGGTTCGAGCCAGGTAAATACCTCGTCAGCGAAGCAGGGCATTTCTTTGTAAAAGCCAATGTCATCAAAGTTACCCCAGCCTCTGCTTTTGTAGGGGTGGACTCAGGGCTGAACCACCTCATCCGCCCTATGATGTATGATGCCTACCACGAGATACTCAACATTTCAAACCCCGAAGGAGCAAAACGCATTTACAATGTGGTAGGCTATATCTGCGAAACAGATACTTTTGGTGCAGACCGAAAGCTCAATGAAGTACGTGAAGGCGATGTACTTGCCTTCAAAAATGCAGGGGCTTATGGTATGAGTATGGCTTCTAACTATAACTCTAGATTCAGGCCTGCTGAGGTGTTGGTACACGAAGGCAGGGCATACCTTATCAGAAAGCGAGAAGACATGGACGATATTTTGCGTAACCAGGTGGAGATAGATTTTGAAAAAATTGAAAACAACATACTGGTAGAAAGATAGTCTATTAATATTTTTTGTGTGCTTGGAGTGGTTATTTATCCCTCTAAGCACATTTTTTCTACACAACTTGCCATATTATGTCCAAAATACGCCAATTGTCTTGCTTTGCTTGCTTATTTTCTATGATGATAAGCAGTACCTTGCTTGCTCAAATCCAACCCCAGAATATCACCATAGCACGCGATGCTTGGGGTGTGCCACATATTTTTGCCAAAACAGATGCAGAAGTAGCCTATGGCTTGGCTTGGGCAAGTGCCGAAGATGATTTTGACTCAACACAAGAACTTTTACTTGCCTCGCAAAGCAAACTAGCCAGAGCCAAAGGCAAAGACAAAGCACCCCTTGATGTGATTAGTTTTTTGATAGGTATTGAAGCACTGCTAGACACAGCTTACCGTGAGGATACTTTTTCGCCTGAATTTAAAAAAGTACTGTCAGGCTATGTGCAGGGTATAAACGCCTACGCCAAAGCACACCCCAAAGAGGTCTTGGTCAAAAATACTTTTCCTATCACTGAAAAAGACTTGATACGGGGCTACACACTAGGGTATTCACTTTTTACTGGGCTAACAGATGAGCTTACCAAAATTTTTACGGGAAGTATCCAAAAACAAATACCTAGCTCTGAAAATACTGGCTCTAATGCCTTTGCCATCAGTAAAAATAAAACTACCCAAGGAAAAACCTTCTTAGCCATCAACTCACACCAACCCTTAGAAGGTGCTTTGGCTTGGTATGAGGTACACCTACAGAGCGAAGAAGGCTTGAACGCCTTGGGTGGCTCGTTGCCTGGCTTCCTTTCTATAGGGCATGGCGTAAATGAAAACCTAGGCTGGGCGCATACTGTTAATCACCCTGATTTTACAGATATTTATCAACTTCAAATGCACCCTACTGAGCAACTCGTTTATCGCTTTGATAATCAATGGGATACGCTTCAAGTACGCACTCGAAAAATCAAAATCAAACTAGGACCTATCAAAATTAACAAAAAATTCACTTTTTATTGGAGTAAATATGGGGCAACGCTTGAGAAGGAGGGAAGGTTCTATGCTGTACGCTTTCCAGCCAATATGCATATCAAAGCTGCCGAGCAGCAATTTTATATGGCGAAAGCCAAGAACTGGGAAGAGTTCAACACAACTTTAAGACGACAAAATACCACTTGTTTCAATATTGTCTATGCCGACCGAGAAGGTAATATTTTTTACCTCAGCAATGGGTTGATTCCTAAACGCAACCCTGCCTACAACTGGCAAGGAGTACTCCAAGGCGATACTTCTAGCACACTTTGGAGCTATGGCGATTATTACCCTCTCGAGGAACTTCCCCAAGTACACAATCCTGAAGCGGGCTATGTGTTCAATACTAATAATAGCCCTTTCAATGCCACTCACCCAACAGAAAATCTCTCTTCAAAAAATTACTCACCTGCTATGGGCTTCGAAAAATACGAAAACAACCGCAGTACACGTCTTTCTTATCTGCTTGCAAGCCACCAAGGCAAATTTAGCTATGAAGATTTTAAAAGAATTAAGTATGATTGTGCTTATCCTGATAGCTTGGCTTTTCCCTATTATGTAGGTTTGGAAAAAATTTTTCAACTTGATGCTCAAAAATATCCTGAACTAGCAGAAAGTATCAGACTACTCAAAACTTGGGATAGAAATAATAACTCAGAAAGCACAGGGGCTGGGCTGTTTATGATATTTTTGCAATATTTAGGCAAAGCCATGAAAGTACAACAAAGATTACAAGCCTACAACCAAGTGAGCGAATCAGAAATAGTAGATGCTCTGAGAGAAGCACAAAAGCACCTCAAAAAATATTTTAAATCTATTGAAGTACCTCTAGGCAAGGTGCAAGTACATCAACGTGGCAAGGTAGCACTTCCTGTGGCAGGTAATCAAGATGTGTTGGCAGCTATGTATTCAGTTCCTCACAAGAAAGGTAAATTTAAGGCCAATCAAGGCGAATCTTATATCCTATTAGCACAGTTTTCTGAAGAAGGTGTTATTTTGGAAAGCATCAATGCTTATGGAGCTTCCAATCGAAAAAACAGCCCTCATTATACCGATCAAATGGGGTTTTATACCCAGCAAAAACTCAAAAAAATGACCCTAAATAAGGAAGAAATACTCAAAACAGCCCAACAAGTATATTCACCTGAGTAAAAGCTATTGGGTGTAGCACAATTTTCAGATTACTACCTGTGGGCTTGGTAGTGAGGTGCTTCTTTTTTCAAACTATCTTTAAAACCCACAATGAGATTCCTCCATGCCAATTGGTGAGCCTGGGGGTACGTCTTGGTGTGTGTTGGTTTTATTTTTATCAGGATGTGCTATTCTATGTAGTGCCATCTCGAGGTGCGCCTTGTAAGTGGTATTATTTGCTTTATTTTTTTCGGTTTCAATCCAAGTTTTTAGCTCTTTTAGTGTAAGTGTGGCCATGCTTTTGGTTTGCCAACTTGCCATTTCGTGGTTGGCGAGGGCAATCAAATGTGTAAGCACGGCTTGTTCTAAGCTCATTTGTACTGTGGCTTTTAGCCCATCTAGGCGTTTTGCTTTCCAAGTATTTTCTAAGGTTAGATTAATTACTTCTTCCAAACTTAGGTTATTCTCGCGGGCATTGTACTCTACCAATCGGTTGGCTCTTTCGGGGTGCATCAACAGCCCATAGCCAAAACTAGCCAATGCTTCTGCCGCCGTGATGGGGTCAAAAGAAAGCCCTGTTCTGCCATCAAATAGCTCTCTATTGCTTCCAAATCCTGCGGGTCTTGGTGGAATAAGCTGTATAATGTGCTCAGGCAAGGTAAGTTCTTCGGCAGAGAGTCCTTTCAGATAAGCGGTGAGTGCTTGAAGTTGCTCATTTTTAGGGATAATTTTTGTGATGATTTGCCCATCTCCCCGCATCGCATAGCTGTAATTCATTCCTCCTATGAGCTTTACTACTGCCTCCATTTGGTAGCGATGTAAGTGATAAACAGGCACCAAGACTTCTTCCAGGAGTGCCATAGGTTGCCCAAAAGGCAGGTTGTTTTCAGAAAATTGTGCAAGTGCCTTCTGACGGATGTTGAGTAGATTATCTAGTTCTGCACTGGCATTGCTGCCATTGTCCCAAAGGTGAGCGTAGGGGTGAAGCCCTCCTGTGGCACGGGCATCTTGGTCGCTTAGGTAGAGATAGCCCTTTTGAATAGCTTTTTGGATAGTCTCGTTGAGTGCTTTTGCTTCGTCTGTCTGTTTTGGAAAATCTTGATACCCATAAGCAATCGTAACTTTATCCCATTCGCCAATGCCCAGTGCATAGGCTTCGCTAAGGTCTATTTCTCCATTTTTATTGAGCCTGAGCTGTGGGTGAGGATAATCCATTACTGAGGCGCGCTTGTTCACGCTTGCTGCAAAATTGTGCATCAAGCCCAAGGTATGCCCTACTTCGTGGGCAGAAAGCTGGCGAATGCGAGCAAGGCTCATCTCGAGCATTTGGGGAGAGATTTCTTTGCCTTCTTGGTAAGGTGCAAGCAAGCCCGAAGCAATCAAAAAATCTTGCCTGATGCGCAAAGAACCTAGCGATACATGCCCTTTGATGATTTCGCCCGTGCGTGGGTCTCTCACAGAAGCCCCATAAGACCAGCCTCTAGTAGAGCGATGCACCCATTGAATCACATTGTAGCGAACGTCTAGTGGGTCGGCATCTGCGGGCAGTACTTTTACTTGAAAGGCATCAATGTAGCCTGCGGCCTCAAAGGCTTGATTCCACCAACTTGCGCCTTCTATAAGTGCCGAGCGAATTGGCTCAGGAGTGCCATTGTCCACATAGTAAATGATAGGTTCTACAGCTTCGCTTTGAGCTGCCTCAGGGTTTTTTTTCTTCAAACGATGCCTTGCGATAAATTGCTTAAGCATCGGTTCAGAAACGGGTGAGGCATAATCATAAAAAGAAGTAGCATAAAAGCCAGAGCGGCTATCAAATACCCTTGGTGTATATTGATTATCAGGAAGTTCTACAAAAGAATGGTGCTGACGAAGGGTAATGGCTTCTGTAGAAGGAGTTACCGAAGCTACGTATCGCCCTGCATCTTGCCCTCCTGTAAAGGTAAGCGTTGCTTCAAATTCTGTATTTTTAGGAAAGTTTTTAGTACGTGGGGTATAAATAGCCGTGCGAGAGGCTTCTAGCTTGTAAGTGCCCTGTTTGTTTCTTTGTATGGTCTGCACTACATTATGTGCATCTCTGGTTAAAAAAGCAGTAGCATCTACCAATATACGCTCATCTTCTTCTGCTTCCACAGCAAAGCCCCAAAGCGTAGATTGGGCAAAAGACTCTTTGACTGCCTTTACTTCCGCAGCATCAGGGCTGAGTGCTCTGTAGGTCTGGTTAGGCTCAGTAAGCAGTATTTTTTTGCCTATTCGTTCAAAATAAACTACATGCTCACCTCCTAGCTGTCCACGGTCTAGCCCTATGTCATTAGAGCCCAAACCCGTAGCAAGTGAATGAACATACAAAAACTCTGAATTTAGTTTATCAATTTCCAGCCATATTTTACCCTCTTTCTCATCTAAGTAGTAGTTAAAAAAGCCACTTTGCTTACTCAATCCCTGAGTTTTTTCAGTAATAGTGGGCAATTTTTGAGCAAATAGAGCAGTGGAAACACTCCAAAATAAAAGGCAGGGTAAGAAGTAGTTTCTTTTCATCATTATCTTTTCTTTTTTGGGTAAAATTAACTATAAAAAGTGTAAATGTAGCAACGAAATAAAATATTCTGAAATACCTCTACTTTCTCGAGTCTTCTTGAAGATGACTTAAAACTGCTAATGAATTGAAAAGATTGTGTAGTAAGTGTCACCCCTCTGCTCTTAGCGTCCTGACACGCAACAGCAACTGCTCTTAGCCTCTCGCTCAGAGCAAACTTCTACGAATCACTTAAACTCAGATATAGAATAAAATGCTGAAATAAACTCAAATCAATATCCCAAACCACCACTTAACTATGCAAAAATCTTTGGCCGGAGGGAGACCCGTCCGACCAGTTTGCTTTTGTGGGTTACGCTTAATGCCATAGCCTTAGACTTGAATGGGGGAGACCCGTCCGACCAGTTTGCTTTTGTGGGTTACGCTTAATGCCATAACCTAAGACCAGAATGGGGTAAGACCAACCACAAGTAAAAATTAAATTCTGAAATAACCTCTAATCAATAGCTAAAACCACGACTTAACGATGCAAAAACATGTGGTCAGAGTGAAACGCATCTGACCAGTTTGTTTTGATGGATTACACTTAACACCATAGCCTCTGAC
>CAYZQI010000181.1:0-8808 GCA_964480455.1 uncultured Cytophagaceae bacterium | reverse complement strand
CGCTTCTCGGCGGCTGTTGCAGGTTTTGGGCTGCTGCTGCGCAATTCGCAATACAAAGGCAATTTGAGCTATACACAAGTAGAAAAAGTAGCCAAAGGTGCTCTTGGCAAAGACCCCGAAGGGCATCGTGCTGAGTTTGTGCAGCTTGTGCAGCAAGCAGCACTCTTAAGCCAAACTGACAGCCGCTAACAAATCACAGTACTAAGTCATCAAAAAAAGCAAGTTTTAGGCGTTTTCAATGCCTTGCAACTTGCTTTTGTCTTTTATTTTGGGTCTAAAATTCAGAGGTTTTCTCCTTGCCTTAGTTCTTTCTAATGTCTATCCGCTTTGCGAGGTTGTCAAAGCCCGATTTGAAAGGCGCAGTGATGATAAGCTGATGCTCATCATAGATAGCTTCAATCTTGTCGGTATCTACATTGGCAGGAATGGGCAGATGCCTTAAAAAAGTAGGCACCACCATTTTGAGATGCTCAGGGTTTTGGGGTGCAGGCTCAAGCGTTGTAAACACGGTTAGGTGATTGGGCTTAAGCTCTACGTGATAATTTTCTTCGTTATACGCTGGGTTTTGGAGTATCACTGTGTATCCGTTTTGGTCTTGTTCTACTCTCATAGTGGTAAGCGTAACCCCTCCATTTACTGTATTAAGTAAATCAATTTGATTTCCAAAGCCAGCAAGTTCATTCTTGAGTAATTTCATAGTGTCCCTCCTTTATTTGGTTTTGTTATTTTTCTAACCAAATCAATACCAGACACAAATTGTTTTTTTTTAGCGACAATTTGTCGCAGCAGATGCATAATTTATAAAGACTCAGCCGACAGAATGGCAAAATTAATGAATTACTCGCTTTTTTTTGCTTCTTCCCAAAGTGTATCCATTTCTGCAAGGGTCATTTCTTTGAGATTTTTACCCATTGCTTTGGCTTTTAGCTCCAAATAATTAAATCTTTTGATAAATTTTTTATTGGTACGCTCTAGGGCTGTTTCGGGGTTGATGTTCATAAATCGCGCATAATTGATTAAGGCAAAAAGTACATCACCAAATTCTTGTTCTGCCTTATTGGGCGCGTGGGCTTTTTGATTGCTCAGATTGAACTCTTGCTCAAACTCTTGGAGTTCTTCTTTTACTTTTTCCCAAACTTGGGTAGTATTTTCCCAATCGAAGCCTACTCCACGTACTTTTTCCTGAATTCGGAGTGCTTTCACTAGGGCAGGCAGCGACTTAGGCACTCCTCCTAGTACTGTGGCGTTTTCGCCTTTTTCTTTTAGTTTGAGTTCTTCCCAGTTAGCTTTCACTTGTTCTTCGTCATCAGCAATTACATCACCGTAGATGTGGGGGTGGCGGTGAATGAGTTTCTCACAAATGCCTTCAATCACCTGTGCAATGTCGAAGGTTTGGGTTTCAGAAGCTATCTTAGCATAAAAAACTATGTGTAGCATCAAATCACCCAGTTCTTTTTTGATTTCTTGCATATCTCCTTCTAATACTGCATCAGAGAGTTCATAAGTTTCTTCTATGGTGAGGTGTCTGATGCTTTCCATGGTTTGCTTTTTATCCCAGGGGCATTTTTCACGCAATTCATCCATAATATCTAACAAATGTCCAAAGGCTTTTAGCTGTGCTTGGCGTGTGTAACTAACTGACTGACTTTCAGAGTGATGGCTCATGAGGGTAGTTTTTCTGTTTTTAAAATGAGTGAATTAGACGTTTTTTTTGGAAAAAGTGAAATAATAAAATTCAATTTTAGGCTTATTAAACACTTAGGAATTGATAATGAATAATTGATAATGAATAATTGATAATGAATAATTGATAATGAATAATTAAATAAAATATTGATAATCAGGTGCTTATTAATTTGAAAATGGCACTTTATTTAATCATCATTACTTATCTTTTTTTTATTTCGAAAATTAGTTTATATTTACCTCAAAAATACAACAATCCTAAATAATTATCAAAATGAAAAAGCAATTTAGCTTTCTACTTGTCTTGACTTACCTAGTGCTTTTGACTGCCTGTGGCGGCGGTGGAATGAGCCAAAAAGACCTTACTGCTACAAAATGGACGCTTGATGTGGATGAGCTAGAAAAAGAAGCTAAGAGAATCCTCTCCAAAATAAGTGATGAAGAAATGAAGGAACAAGGAGACCAAGGACTCAAGCAACTCGCGCCTATGAGAAGCCTCATTGAGTCGGTGGCCATTGAATTTAAAGGAGACGGCACAATGGGCTTGGGCGGCTTAGAAACTTTTGGGATTAGAGATGCCTCTTCACAAGCCTCCAAAGTAAAATGGGCACTGAGTGGAAATAAACTTACGCTAGAAGGCGAAGGGGAAAAGCTCAATCTTGTGGTGAGTGGTTCGGCTGATAAGATGAAGCTCACGCTCACACAATCTGAAATGCAAGCTCTTTCAAAAAAAGCAGGTGAAGAAATCCCTGCTGATGCCCAAAAAGAGCTAGAAACTGTGGGCGATATTAGCATAGGCTTTAAAGCTACCAAAAAATAGTGCTTATTGGCACTATCTGCTAGCCCCCTTACGGCAGAGGTGATTGTTTCTACATCAATGTCAAGAAAAACGGAACACTCCTCTGTTGCTATGCTTAAATTATTCAAATTATTACCCACAGTACACACCTACGGTGCTCAAAAAGCCTTGTAGAGGCGTTCGGTTGGTAGCATTAAAAACATTTAGCCATTAACCCCAGCGAGGCGCACCCCTATTTATCTTTTTTGAGGACTAAAAATAGACCCAATCACCTCTACCCTTGTAGGGTTTGGCTTTTTTTGATAAAACCAATCAATAACACAAAATTACTAAGCAATGCCTACCATCCAAGAAGTCACGCAATATTTAGCACAATTTGCCCCGCTTCAATACCAAGCCGACTACGACAATGCTGGATTGATAATTGGCGACCCAGCTGCTGAGCTAACAGGTGTGATGATAGGGCTTGATGCCCTAGAAAGCATAGTAGAGGAAGCAATACAAAAAAAATGCAACTTGGTTGTTGCGCATCACCCAATCATTTTTAAAGGATTGAAAAAGCTCAATGGTAAAAATTACATTGAACGTACTGTACTTAAAGCCATTAAAAACGATATTGCCATTTATGCCATTCATACCAATCTTGATAATGTGGCAGGTGGTGTAAATACCAAAATAGCCCAGCAACTAGGCCTGAAAAATATCAAGGTGCTTGCTCCTTTGCCCAATACCCTAATGAAACTCACTACTTTTGTACCCGAAGCCAACACCGCCGAAGTACTCAGTGCTTTGGGCAATGCAGGCGCAGGACAAATCGGCGAATATAAAAACTGTAGCTTTCGTAGCAAAGGCATCGGCACATTTCAGCCCTCCGAAAATGCCAATCCGCACATAGGCAAAGCACTCCAGCAAGAAGAAGTACAAGAAGAGCGTATCGAAGTGATTTTTCCTCAACCTCTTCAGCACCAAATACTCCAGACCTTGAAGCAAGCACACCCCTACGAAGAAGTAGCTTATTATTTGCACCAGCTCGAAAACCAAAATCAAGAAGTAGGGTCGGGAGCTATCGGCACGCTCCCCGAAGCAATGGAAGCAAAGCACTTTCTGGCATATCTTAAAGAAAAAATGAAAGCAACAGTAGTGAGGCATACCGAACTGCTAGAAGAACCTATCAAAAAAGTAGCAGTCTGCGGAGGGGTAGGGAGTTTTCTACTTGGCAAAGCCATTCAGCAAGGTGCGCAGGTTTTTGTGAGTGCAGATTTTAAGTACCACGAGTTTTTTGATGCCAATCAAAAAATCATCATTGCAGATATAGGGCATTATGAGAGTGAGCAGTTTACCAAAGAGTTGCTACAAGACCTACTCCAAAAGCAATTTGCCGAACTTCCTCTTTGGCTTTGCCAAACAAATACCAATCCGATTCATTATTACTATTAAGACGGGCATTTGCTTGTCTAGCTCAAAAGAAGGTATTCTCAAAGTTATGAATTATTACAAAGCCTATTTTCTCACCTCAGTAGCAGTGGTTACCCTTTTGGGTTTGCTACTCACAGCACGTTTTGCACAAATGCCTACTAGCCGCAACGCTCTCAATCAACAAGATACCCTTGATATTGCCCAATTTCAATGGAAAAATCGCCTCATCTTAGCCTTTGCCGATGAGGGCTACACTACGTACAATCGGCAGTTGGCAATGCTTCGCCTTGCTATTAAAGCCCTTGAAGAAAGAGAAGTGATTGTTTTTTCTTTTTTTGAAGAGATGTATGTAGCCAATCTAGGCGAGAGCCTGCCCCCTTCTTTGAGCAAAGCCTACAGGCAACATTTTGACATAGAAAAAGGTAAATTTACTATCTTGCTCATTGGTAAAGATGGAGGTGTGAAACTTAAGAAAGATAGCTTGGTCAGCACGCAAGTTATTTTAGACTTGATAGATAGTATGCCTATGCGACAGCAAGAAATGAAGAAAAATTAAAAAAAACAGGAAATACTTGTAGCCCTATTTTGCCTAAGGCTCAAAACTCTGCTTCTCTAACAGTTTTTGCGGACTTAGTCTGAGATGGCTAATATAATGGGCGAATAGCTCAAAGGTGATGAACCGCATATTAAATGGGTGCAAGTCAAATTTTTCCTTTTTGACCAACTTACATTTTCCTTCTCTACAAGAGAGGGCAGAACGAAGTCTATGTAATTTGTACTTCATTAAATAAATACAGATTTTATTATTTCCCGAGACTTAGTAAGATGTGAGTTATAAGTTGTGAAATCTGAGCTTTTAATACATTCATTATCAATAACTTAGGCAATAAAAATGTAAAAGTTATTTTTTACTCTTTACTTATGCTTATTTTTGCTTATTAAAAATCAACGCAAAACCTAAAAAAATACAAGCAAATGTCAAAAAAAGACCCCAAAGAAACCCCCATGATGAAGCAGTACAACCGCTTCAAGAATCAGTATCCAGGGGCTTTGTTGCTCTTTAGAGTAGGTGATTTTTATGAAACTTTTGGCGAAGATGCCATCATAGCAAGTAAAATATTGGGCATTACGCTTACCAAACGACACAATGGGGCTGCCTCTGAAACTGAGTTAGCAGGTTTTCCACATCACTCATTAGAAACATATTTGCCTAAGCTGGTGCGTGCAGGGCAGCGTGTAGCCATCTGCGACCAAGTAGAAGACCCTCGCTTTGCCAAAACCGTAGTGAAGCGTGATGTTACGGAGCTGGTAACGCCTGGCATCTCTTACCACGACAACGTGCTAGAGTCTAAACGCAACAATTACTTGGCAGCTATCTGCCATCATAAAGAGGTATATGGCATTGCTTTTTTGGATATTTCTACGGGTGAGTTTTTGACCGCAGAGGGCAACAAAGAATACATTGATAAACTCTTGCAAAGCTTTGAACCCTCTGAAGTGCTCTACAGCAAGGTGCAAAGAAGTGCTTTTTTTGAAGATTTTGGCGACAAACTACAAGTATTTTTTTTGGAAGATTGGTTCTTGAAATATGAATTTGGCTTAGATTTACTCACCAAACATTTTGGCGTGCCTTCGCTCAAAGGATTTGGCATAGATGCTTTTCAGCAAGGTATCGCAGCGGCAGGGGCTGTACTGCACTACCTCAATGAATCGCGACAAAGTAACCTCAGGCACATTGCCAACATAGCACGTATAGAAGAAGACCGCTATGTATGGCTAGACCAGTTCACAATTAGAAATTTAGAACTCCTCTTTCCACAGCAAAATGGGGGCGTAGCACTGGTAGAGGTGCTCGACAAAACGCTTACGCCCATGGGCGCACGCTTGCTCAGAAAGTGGGTCGCGCTTCCACTCAAAGACAAAATCAGGATAGAAGAACGCTTGGCGATAGTAGAGGCATTTTACCATGATGACGAGCTGAGCGAGCATTTGCAAAACCAACTCAAGCAATGTGGAGACTTAGAAAGGCTCATCTCAAAGGTAGCCTCCCGAAGGGTAAAACCCCGCGAACTCTTGCAAATCAAAAAAGGGCTAGAAAAAGTAAAAGTACTCAAACAGGCCTTGGCAACCCAAGTGCAACCCCAACTACAAAAATTTGCCAACCAACTCAACCCTTGTGAGTTTTTGCTGGATAAAATCGAGAAAGAACTCCTCGAAGAACCCAAAACAATCCTTACCGAAGGGGGACTCATGAAAGACGGCATCAATGAAGAATTAGACGACCTCCGCAGCATTGTGCGCAATAGCAAAGACTACTTAGAGAAAGTAAGGCTACACGCCGTAGATGAGACAGGTATTACCTCCCTTAAAATTAGCTATAACAAAGTATTTGGCTACTACCTCGAAGTTACCAACGCCCATAAACATAAAGTACCTAAAACTTGGATTCGCAAACAAACCCTCACTAGTGCAGAACGCTACATCACCGAAGAACTCAAAATCTATGAAGATAAAATCGTCAATGCCGAAGAAAAAATATGGGTCATCGAGCAGAAACTTTTTCACCAACTGGTAGAAAATGCAGCTGATTTTACGCAGCCTATCCAGCAAAATGCCCGCATCTTAGCAATGCTAGATTGTTTGTGTACCTTCGCAAGGCTTGCTCAAAAATACCATTATACCAAACCCATTATTCATGAAGAAACAACACTTAACATCAAGAACGGACGACACCCCGTCATAGAACAGCAGCTACCACCCGACCAGCCCTATATACCTAACAATATCTACCTTGATAATGAAGTACAGCAAATAATGGTCATTACAGGGCCTAACATGGCAGGAAAATCTGCCCTGCTACGCCAAGTAGCACTCATTACGATTATGGCACAAATGGGCTGTTTTGTGCCTGCCGAAAAAGCCGAAATTGGCCTAATAGATAAGATTTTTACGCGTGTAGGAGCTTCTGATAACCTCGCCAAAGGCGAATCTACTTTTATGGTAGAAATGATGGAAACTGCCAGCATCATGAACAATCTCAGTAACCGTAGCTTGGTACTAATGGACGAGATAGGCAGGGGTACAAGCACTTATGATGGTATCTCTATTGCTTGGGCAATTCTAGAATTTTTGCACAATCACCGTAAAGTGCGCCCCAAGACACTTTTTGCTACGCACTACCACGAATTGAATGAGCTTGCCAAGGAAATGCCCCGTATCAAAAACTTTCACGTAACGGTCAGAGAAGTAGAAAGTAAAATTGTATTTCTTAGAAAACTAGCAGAAGGAGGTTCGGAACATAGCTTCGGCATACATGTAGCCCAAATGGCAGGTATGCCCCCAGAGATTGTCAGCCGCGCACAAGAAATTATGCACTATCTGGAGGAGAACCGCACTTCTGACAATGTAAAAATTAAAACAAATCATCAGAAAACACGCAAAACTCTACAAAATATGCCCAAAGAAAGCTATCAATTGAGCTTCTTTGATGCCAATGACCCTAGATTGGAAAAAATTAAAAAATCATTGGAGAAGTTAGATATCAATACGCTCACACCCATAGAAGCTTTGATGAAACTCAATGAATTGAAGAAAATTATCTCGTAGGACTGTAGCGCAAGGGCATGCCCTTGCGCTACAGCCCTTGCGCTACAGCCCTTGCGCTACGGGTTATTTCTCTTCACACTCAGTCAGTTCCCAAGTGTTTTGTTGGCAAACATCAAAGTTATAATAATCACAAAAACTTCCTTCAATACTCTCTACCGATACTGTGTAAACCCCACATTCTACCTGAATCTCTAAGGCTTTTCCAGTTTCTATTTTTTGGGCTAAGATGGGCGTTTCATTGCCTTCGCTGTCATAAAAATAGATTTGCTTGATAGGTGATTTGGTTTTGTTAATGATTTGTACTTTGGTGGTAGGCTGCAAAGTAAGAGAATGGTTCAGATTTATAAAGCTAGAGAAGAAGAAGCAAATAACACCTGAGATAATGATTATTCTGTTCATTTTTAATAATGGGTCTTATTGATTAGGAAAAAAATTTTTCAAAGGAAATAATTTCTAAAATAAGACGCAAATAATTTGAAAAGTAACATATTACTCAGGTGCTTTTTAAATGACTTTAACTTTTTAGTAAGGATTGTAGCATAGGTGGGCTCAGTATCTCTAGATAATTATCATTGACTGCAACCATCTTTGCTGTGGCGAGTTCTTGTAGCATTTTCTCGAGTTTAGGTATCGTATTAGAAGTAAACTCAGCAATTAACGCTTTTGAGATGTAGAGTTTCTCAGGGTAGAGTGTGTGGCCTATCTGTGCTCTAAAAAGTTCTAAAAGTAAAAAAACCGTTTTTTGTTTTAGTGTTTTATTATAAGATTCTACACTTTTTTGCTCTGCTTGGTTGATTTCTTTACACAAAGTTTGCATCAGATTGAGCTTAAAGATAGGGTCAGTACTAAGTAGCTGATGTAAGCTAGTGAGCGGTATTCTGACTACCTCTACCTCACTGAGTGCTTGGGCGTAATGCTCATAGAAAGGCTTTTGCAAAGCACTGATACCTAATACTTGATTAGGTTTAATAAAATTAAGCCATAATTTGCCAAATTTTGTATGCTGCTTATAGGTCATCATAATTCCTTTTTGTAAGCAATAAATAAAGTGAGCTGGCTCGTTTTCGTGGTACAGTAGCTGACCTGAGGCAAGCCTTACCGTATCCTTCTTTTCAATAAACAAATTTTCAATCAGCGTTTTCATAGGTATTCTTAGTTTGCCCAAATATTTTATTTAATATTCAAAAGTACGCCACACAAAGTTAAGATAAAATGATATACGTCATTAGGGTTGATGATAACAAAGGCAATGGTTCGTTAAAAATTAGGCAGCTCTAGCCCCGAAAGAATAAAGCTGCTTT
>CAYZQI010000180.1:0-8875 GCA_964480455.1 uncultured Cytophagaceae bacterium | reverse complement strand
CGGGCGTTTGAAAATCAGGTTCACCTAAGCTTAGTTTGATAATAGGCTTGCCTTTTGCGGCAAGTTCACGCGCTTTTTGTGCCATGGCGATGGTCTGTGAAACCTCCATTTTATTGACGCGCTCGGAGAGGTTTAAAGTGGCTTGTTCTGTACTCATTGTTTGGAATTAGATAAATTTTACTACTGCAAAATAAAGGATTTATTCGCAATTCTATGCTATAAAGAGAATGAAAATAATGATATGCAATGCACATTTATCTGTCTTTTTACAAGTCTTGTATTACTAAAAAACACTTTTCAAAGCTGAAAAGTGTTTTTTGACCTTCTGTGAAAATTTTTTATAAATCATTGATAAAACAAAATGCTATTAATATTTGGTATCATTCTTGTTAATGTTGTAGGTAATTTGGTGTCATTTTTGGTGAAATAGGTGTTTCATTCAGACGGAGTGGATACCTATTTCCTTTTTTGTATTTGAACGCTAAATAAATACAAAAATTGACAATTTCAATGCGATTACTGTTTTTTTTTCTTTTTTTCATCACAATAGGGATTACTATTGGGCGGTGTCCACACCCAAAAGTTCCTCATCTTTCAAGGTTTTATCTTTTTTTCCATTTCTATGGCGAGTGTCAAGATTTCTTCTTCATCAGGATAAAGTAATAATATTTCTTCAAAATCATTGTACGCTGCTTGGTATTGTTCCAATCCTCTGTAGGCAAGTCCTCGTTGGTACAATGCCTGTGGGTCGCGTGGCTTTTCTGCGAGTACTTGGCTACAATCGGCAATGCAGTCTTGGTATTTCATTGCCCCCAAATAGTAACTTGCTCTTTCATTCAAAAAATCAAGATTATCTGTTTCTATCATCAAGGCTTTGTTGGTATATTGAATAGCTTGTTCAAAATCACCTTTTGCAGCTATCCAGTAGGCTTTTTCTTGATAAACCTCAGCTTTGGTATTGTTTATTGTAAGGGCTTTATCAAGGTATTTCAGGGCAGAGTCTGCTTGGTTTTGTGTTCTGTAGAGCAGTGCTTTCACATACAATACATCTACTAGGTCTTGTGGCGCACTGTTTTTCTGTGCTATCTCTAAATCTCGAAGTGCTTTTAAGAAGTCTCTCTTCAGCAGTAGAGCTATTGCACGGAGGGTAAGATTTTTAGTGTTATTGGGTGAGATGCTGATGGCCATTTGGCAGGCTATCAAAGCCTTGTTAGAGTCGCCGAGGGTTATCATTCGCTCGGCACGTGCTTGATAGCCTTTTACCAATACAGAGTCAATTTGTTGAGAAGGAACAGAAAGGTTGAGCAAAGTAAGGGCGTTTCCTAGTAGAGGAACGCTACTGCCTTTGTGGTCTTTTTGCTGTACGAGTTCGGGCATAAGTGAGAGTGCCTGAAAAAAATCTTGCAGTGCAGCCTGTGGTTTACTTTGCGCAGAATTGACTATGGCACGGTCATAGTAAACAGGGGCAATTTCTTCGGGTGCAGCATCTTGCCCATTTTGAATTACGCTGTTGAGTAGTTGTAAGGCTTTTTCAGATTGATTGAGATGATAATATATCTTTCCTATATAATAATAAATAGGTGAAAAGCTAGGATTTTCGGGTATTTCCAGGTAAAATTTAGCCTCTTCATATTTTCTCTGTTGGTAGTAGGCTTTTCCCCAATAAAAAAAGTCTTCCTCCTCAAAGGCTACTGTATCTTGCTTTTCAAGGAAATCAAAAATGGCAATGGCACTACTTGGTTTGTTTTGTGCTATCAGAATCATGGCTTTAAGCCGCTGCCCGTCTGTTTCATTGGCACTGAGTGTGAGGTATTGGCTTATGTTTTCAAAGGCAGTATCTAAGTCGAGCATTTCATAATGGCTGTAGGCTTTATAATAATAGGCGAGGGGGTCTTTGGATTGCTGCTCAATAGACTTTTGAAGGTAGTATTGTGCATCTTTGTGAAGTTCCATAAAAAAATAGAGTGTGCCTAGGGCATTGCTAGCATCTATTAGCGTACTATCTAGCTGGTAGGCAAGCAGGTAATCTTTTTCGGCTTCGGCAAGCATTTCCAGCATAAGGTAAGCCTGCCCTCTGTAAAGATAATTTTGAGGGTCTTCGGGGCTTTGCCCAATGAGGTAATGGTAATCTTGTAGCGCATCTAAATAATCTCCTTGCTGCATAGCATAGTAGCTTCGTGCAAAGCGTGCTTCTTCATAAGCGGGGGCTTCTGCTAGTATTTGGTCTAGGCGTATAAAACCTTCTTCGGTTTTTTCATCATTAAAGAATTGGATAGCTTCTTGGTATTTTTTTTCGAGTGCTGGGTTTTGCGCATAGGTAGATCTATATGCTAACCATAGCCAAATGAGTAAGAATATGCTAGAAAGAATTATTTTTTTTGCTTGCATACGATTTTAAATTTAGATTTTTCCACAAAATCTTGCCTTTCAATAGTTCAAAGCATTGCTATTTTATAAAGTAAAAAGCCACATTGTATCATAGAACATATAAAGAAGGTTTTACAAAATAAGGTATCGGCTATTATTAAAAATTAACTGACTGTACCAAAGAAAGGCAACAGCTTGCGCTAAGGCTTGGCGGGATTGGGCATTAAAAATAAATACAAAGACTGTGTTTTATTTACTAGACTGCCTGCTACTTGTTCAAGAAAGTAATAGGAAGCGTAACTTTACTCTGCTCCCATACCATGATAAGGTCTGCCCCACGCCTTGTTTGTTCAAAAAATATCGTGAATGCCTCATAAATATCATTAGATTTTTCAGTATCAATGTTCAGCGTGAGTACATTTTGATTTTTGTATTCATCATATTTGTAAGCACCCCACTGCCCCAATACCTTGTTGAAGATAATAGTCCATTGGTCTTTTTCAGGAATTGCAAACATGGTGTAAGTACCCGCAGACAGTGTTTTTTTCTGTATTCTAACGTCTTTGGTCAGTGTGATTTCAGTAGCTTCGTTGGCTCCTAGTCTCCACACCTTACCATAAGGCACAAGGCTACCAAAAATTTGTCTGTTTTTCATCATTGGTTGCCCATAAGTGATTTTGAGGTAGGTATTGTCATCTGCCACAAAGCTTGCCATCGCAAGGGGGCTTGCTTTAAGGCGTGGGGTGATTACTTTTGAATCTCCTCCTTGTGCGAAGCTAATTTGTAGTGTGGAGATAGATAAAAGACAAAGGGAGAGGTAAAATACACTTTTTTTCATTTCAATAAATTTTTTAGGTTTGACCTTACTAATGCTGTTGCGCTATTTATTACCACAAAACAGCTAAGTTTGTTTAATAGATGGTGTTTTTTAGGATAAATTTATGATTTTTAGTTTGGGCATCTTCTTCAGCACAAAAAGGCAAACTTTTCTATAAAAAGTTTGCCCTTACTAGGCGTAAAATTGAATTACGTTTTACTTATTCACTTACTTCTTCGGTAGCTTCTACTGGCTGGGTATTTTGCGTAGTCAGGGTCTCAACATACACCGTAGAAGGACGCTTACCGCCTTTTTTGAAGTGCACGATACCATCTTTGAGTGCAAATAGTGTATGGTCTTTGCCCATGCCTACATTTACACCTGGGTGGTGCTGTGTGCCTCGCTGACGTACAATAATGTTACCTGCTTTGGCAATTTGACCTCCAAATACTTTCACGCCTAAACGTTTGCTTTCCGACTCGCGACCGTTGCGCGAGCTACCAGCTCCTTTCTTATGTGCCATAGTCTTTTAGTTTTTTTTATATTTTTAAATGTTTACTCTCTATTGCAAGTATATGCACCGCAAAACTATTGTGTAATACCTTCAATCAAGACTTTAGTGAGGTGTTGGCGGTGTCCGTTTTTCTTGCGGTATCCCTTGCGGCGTTTTTTCTTAAACACCAATACTTTGTCGCCTTTCAGATGGTTTAAGACTTTGCCACTGACCGAAGCACCGCTCACAGTAGGTGTACCGATGGCTACTGCCCCGTCATTATCAATTAGGAGTACTTTGTCAAAAGTTACTTCCGCACCTTCTTCTTGTGGCAGGCGGTGTGTATAAACAAAACGATTTTCTTCTACTTTGAACTGCTGTCCAGCTATCTCAACAATCGCATACATATATTTTTGCTCTATTATAAGGTATAAAAAATAGGATTGCAAAATTAGATTTTTTTTGTGTAAAAGCAAAGCATGTGCTTTGTTTTTTATTGAAAAATTTATTCAAGGCATTGCCAATCATTCTAAAATCAAACTTTACACAAATAAACAGTCTCGTTAGATGTACAAAACTCAATTGTCTGCTGGGTTTTACTTGCATCAAAACCTTATAAGCTGCTGGATAAATGTACAGTAGTATGATTCAAATCATTAATTTCTAAAAAAAGCTATTTATTTTTGTGAAATGAAACTAGAAAATGATTTATTGCTACGTACACTCCTTGGAGAGCCCACAGCACGTAAGCCCGTCTGGGTGATGCGTCAAGCGGGGCGTATTCTGCCCGAATATCGGGCAGTACGTGCTAAATTGAGCGGGTTTATTGAGCTTGCCAAAACTCCTGAACGTGCTGCTGAGGTAACCCTGCAGCCTGTAGATTTGCTCGGGGTAGATGCTGCCATTATCTTTTCGGATATTCTTGTTATTCCTGAAGCCATGGGCCTGTCCTACGAAATGGTAGAAAAAAGAGGACCTTATTTCCCAAAAACTGTCAGGAGTGATGCCGACCTTGCCAAAATACACATAGCAGAAGCAGATTCGCTTGATTATGTTATCAAAGCAATTGAAATCACGAAAAGAGCACTTAAAGGACGTGTGCCACTCATTGGCTTTGCAGGTGCACCTTGGACTATTTTGGCATATATGGTAGAAGGTAGCGGCTCTAAAACTTTTTCTGTTGCCAAACGCATGCTCTACCAGAATCCTACCCTTGCCCACGCCCTGCTAGAAAAAATCACGCAAAGCACCATCAATTACTTGAAAGCTCAAATCAAGGCTGGGGCAGATGCTGTACAGCTTTTTGATTCGTGGGCAGGAATTCTCTCGCCCACGGTATATCGCACCTTTTCATTGCCCTACCTCCAGCAAATCTGTGATGCTATCACGGAAGCACCTATGATTGTATTTGCGAAAGGAGCTTTTTTTGCAAGAGAAGATTTGGGTAAACTATCTTGTGAGGGCATAGGGCTTGATTGGACTATGGACATTAAAGAATCTAGGGCATTGATAGGAAATGATAAAGTTTTACAAGGTAATCTTGACCCTTGTATGCTGTACGCACCAGATGAAGTGCTTGTAAAGGCTACTCAAGAGATGCTCAATACCTTTGGAGAGAAACATATCGTCAATTTGGGGCATGGGGTTTATCCTGATACTGACCCCGAAAAAGTAAAACTCTTCATAGAAACAGTCAAGAAAACAATCCATAAGTAGTCTCAGAGAGGAAAATGCTTTGCAATGGTAGTATTTGTTTTGCCTACTCTCAGGCTCAGAACTTACAAACCGAAGGGTAGGGAAGGGGAAGTCGTCTAAATCTCTAAAATTAGTGCTGCGCTAATAATTTTTAAAATAATGATAAGCAAAAACGCTGTAAGCGTGAAATCTTCGGGTAGGAGAATAGCTCTACGAGATTTTCATTAAACTTCTGCAAAACTAAGATGCTCAAAAGCATTCAAAAAAATAGTTCTCTGACAATTTTTTGTGAAAGATTGTCAAAGAACCAAATATTCTCTTTACTGTCCTGAAGGTTGCTATTCATTCTTCAAAATACACAAGGTATTGATAATGAGTGAGAAACAATGCTAACACTCAGGCATATTTTTTTGAGCACTTACCAAACCATTAGATTGCAGCCTCTCATATCACTTGCATCTGTACGCCCCAAGACCTTGAATTTGTCTTTTGTCGCCCAAGTACCAATGTCTTGGGTTGCGATAAAAGCGCAAGAGTCAATATTGGCAAGGTCTATCACATTGATAGCACCCGTGCGAAGGTGATTATCAATACATAAGGGGTCGCGTAGGTCGCGCAAGTAAATACGCATCCAGGGCGGTGTTTCAAATAGCTCATCAGCCTTTGAGTATGCCTGAGAAAGCAACTCTGTCATGCCATATTCTGAGTGTACTTGGGCAACGCCAAAAGCATCTTTTAGAATTTGATGTACCTCTGTACGCAGTAGTTCGCGCCTTCGCCCTTTCATTCCGCCTGTTTCCATGATGATAGCCTCTGATAGCTTCATTGGATAATTTTCTGCAAAATCTAACAACCCAAAAGTAACGCCAAGAAGTAAAATCTTTCTATCGCCTTGGGCTTGAAGTTTTGCTAACTTATGACTGAGTTGCTCAAAATCATCTAAATAGAAACCTGCCTCTGCTGATTTGCTCTGCGCAATAAAATGAGCTACCATCTCTACTAAAGAGGCTTGGCTGCGCTCTAAATATGAAGGGAGCAGAGCCAAAATATGATACGCTGAAAGCGCACCATACATCTGCTCAAAGATGTACTGACTTAGTTGATGGTACAAATTCAGGTCTGCTACATAATGCTTGCTACGCACCTGCCCTGTAGTGCCACTGCTCTCAAACACGCGCTTAGGCTCAAAACTACCCGTTTTGATGGCGTGGTATTTAAAAAATTCAATGGGTAAAAAAGGGATTTCCTCTACTGAAGTTACTTTTTCTGGCTCAAAGCGGAGTAGTTCTAAGTATTTTTTGTATATTGGGTTGTATTTTGCCTGATAAAAAAACAAAGCCAATGCACTTGCTTCAAAATTTTGTGTGTTTATTTGAAACAAATTTTCCTGAAACTTTTTTCTATGATTCATAAGTTTAACCTAAAAATAATTTACATCAATCTAACGGTGCTCCCATGACAACACACAATAAATCAGAAGTTTTTATCTTTGTGCTGCTATGCTTTGTTTTTTTTCAGCGTTGCTACGAAAAACCCTCCTTTTCTTTTGTGCCTGAAATCAGTCCAGGTAGCCTGAGCAAAGTTACGATTGCAGACGGACTTAGCGGCACTAGTGAAGACATTATCACGGTAGGGATTAATTTTAGAGATGGTGATGGTGATTTGGGACTTGACCCTAGCGACCCTCCTGTTGATGAATTTGATGAGAATGGCGACCGTAACCCCCTTTACAACAATTATTTTGTAGATATACTCATACAAGAAGGAGAGGATTTTGTACCGATTGTTTTTCCTGATGAAAATGTAGTATTCGATGGGCGTTTTAGGCGATTGCTTGCCGAAGATAAAAGAAACCCCATTGAAGGCGAACTCCGAAGAGAAATCAGATTTTTTAATGGACCTAATCCTAATGTGGGTATTCCGCCTAATTCATTGATTAAGTTTCGCATCAAAATCAGAGACCGTGCCCTCAACTTGAGCAATGAAATTGAAAGCGACACAATTAGGGTGAGGGTACAATAGTTCTACTTTCTCTATCCGAAAAAGTAGTTTGCTACTTGCCACTCAGCTTTTATTTTCGAGAAATGGAAGGCAATAATTTGATGTTTTTGTTTTCAATCTCTGAAAGTTTTGCTAGTTCGCCTTGTTGCCACAACTTCCCAATACTAGGCAGGGGTGTACCTAGTGGCACTTCGTAGTTGTAATAATCTTGAAAAACCACCCCTCCAACTTTTTGACGTTTAGACACCTCTCTAAAACGTATGCCTCCGCCATTTACCTGGTAGCTATAAGCAAAAAAATCCAGTGTGGTATCTTTTGCACTGAACCAATAGACGTACACGTCTTGGTAATCTTCTCCTCCTCCCTTTTGCTTGAAAGTAACCTTTATCTGGTGATAAACGGTATTTTTGAGGGTATCAGTGCCTAAGTATTGGTGCTGTGCTGAGGGGGCTAATAAGCCATAAGGCAACAGCGTAAAATACATCACAGAATTTACAGAATTTTGATAAGCAGTTTGTTCTTCTGCATCAAGCACAACTACATTTCCATTGATTTTTCTGGTAAAGCCCTCATTGCTAAGTACATCATATATATTTCGTTGGGTGCTGTCTTCTTTGAAAATTCTTTCATACTGAAAAAGCCCCTCTTGGTGTATGAGGCGGTATTGCTTATCTCTGAAATCAAATGCTACCCGCAGGGTTTTGTATGCTTCTCCTCCGTGCGTATTGATGACTTTCTGAATGAGTGCTGTGGCTTTGTTGTTGGTAGATGCGTGTAGCTCTTGGGTGGTATCTATGGTTAAGGTATCGGATTGAGTGTTTTGAGATTGGCAAGCGAAGAGACAAGTTCCAAACAGTAAAAAGTAATTGAGATGATTTGTATTTTTCATATTTTATTGACAACAAAAAATCAAAAAAAATAATTCAACCGTTGCCTAAGTGAAAGATTTTCTGCCAATTATTAAGTTGCTAGTCCCTGATTAAAGTGTGTATGCTAAAAGAATCTCTTTTTTGCTATACCCCATAAAACCCAGCTCTCAGAGGAGGACTATATCTTTTTAAAGCTAATTCGCTTTTTTTCGGCGACTTAGCTCCAATGCTCCCCGAGGGGAGGGAGATGGAGGTGAAAACGGGGAAAAAAGCCATTCAAACTCAACTGTTGGACTACCATTAAGATATTATTTGTAATTAATTAGTAATGAGCATCTTACAAAAGTTAGCCGTTCACTTTATTTCGTTTCCTCTACTGGGATAAAACCATCATACACTTACTTTTTACAATATTTATCAAAACAAACAAAAACCGGTAGTTGCTGACTGAAGTGTGTATGCTGAAAAAAACTTGTTCATTACACCCCACCCAAACCCTCCCCTCGGGGGGAGGGCTTAATCTTAATTCGGTAAGTCGCTTATTATCATCGACTTACCTCCCCTTCCCCCTGAGGGGAAGGCAGGGTTGTTAGGTTCTATAAGATTGTTTATTTTTGCATTTTAGGTTCGGTA
>CAYZQI010000179.1:0-9018 GCA_964480455.1 uncultured Cytophagaceae bacterium | reverse complement strand
CAAATATACAAAAAATTGTACTTTTGAACTATGAAGCAAAGATATGAGCGAAGCGGTGCTTGCACTATTTTCTTCCGAAAGCGTCCGCTTTCCGCCAAAGGCGAAGGACTCTGAATTACTAAAATACCGAAAAATCCAAGACTTCCTTGGTTTACATCTTACACAAACACCCCAACATACCAACTCCTGCACCTACGGTGAGAAGCGGACGCTTCTGAAAAATACTAGCACAAGAACACTATCACTAGGTGGGGTTTAAGATAGTATTTAATATCAGACCGAGGATAGTAGCCCTTTATAAAATGTAACTATCTTTGAATGATTGATTATTAATTTATTTTTTATTTTGAACAAATTAACAAAACTTTTACAGCTATTAAACTATTTTTGAGAATAACTTTCAACTGTATTTTAGATTTTTAAACTTGATGACCCCAAAATCTGTTCAGGTATCTTGCAATATCTGTACATTCATCACTTGTTTTGAAGATTAGTTTTAGATTAGAAAATAGCATTTTTGTAATTGTGCAAAAAAATAAAAACTATGGAAGCAGTGCGTCAGCCTACACAGTTGTATCTAGTGCCTACCCCCATTGGCAATTTAGAAGACATCACCCTGCGTGCCATTCGCGTCCTCAAAGAAGTGGATACCATTCTGGCAGAAGATACTCGGCAGACAGGCATTTTGCTCAAACACCTGAATATTCAGAAGCCCCTGCAAAGCTACCATATTTTTAATGAACATAAGGTCTTACAATCACTTATCAGACGATTGGAAGAGGGGGAGGTCATCGCGCTTGTTTCTGATGCAGGTACACCTGCCATCTCTGACCCGGGGTTTCTGCTCGTCAGAGAGGCACTTGCACACCAAATAGCTACAGAGTGCCTACCAGGTGCCACGGCTTTTGTGCCTGCTTTGGTCAAATCTGGTTTTCCCACAGATAGGTTCGTATTCGAGGGGTTCTTGCCTCACAAAAAAGGAAAGCAAACCCGTGTGAAGCAACTTAGCGAAGAAACACGCAGCATTATATTGTATGAATCCCCGCATAGATTACTTAAGACATTGAAAATGTTTGCTGAATTTATGGGAGCAGAACGGCAAGTTTCTGTATCAAGAGAATTGACCAAACTTTACGAAGAAACCCAAACAGGTCCACTTGCAGAGGTAATTATTTACTTTGAGCAACAAAAAATAAGGGGTGAGTTTGTGATTGTATTGCAGGGCAAAACTGAGTAGTGAGTATTAGTTAGTGTAAAAAATGCCCTCCCCAAAGGATTGCTTTGCTGTTTTATTACCCTGTCTCTTTTCCCCCTCTTGACGTGGAAGGCTTAGCGAACTAATTTTGAGTAAGGCTCGGTGCTACTAATATCTCTGGATAGCATTAAAAGCATATTTTTATCTATTTTTGCTCTCCGAATTCAAAAATCAATAAAATTAAAAATCAGTACTCGTAGTAGGCACTAAAGATATCTATGGCAATCATACAAAGCATCAAACCTTGGCGTTACAACCCCATCCTCACCGAAGACCTTAACCCGCTTGCGGGTACACTCAGCGAAACTATGTTTAGGCAGCGCGCCACAGCACTTTATAGAATGCCTTTTCATCATTATCATATTTCTTCACCTGTAGATGTACCTCCGTTTGAAAATGCACGCCGAAGAGTAGAAAACTGGAAGCTAGATAAGGTAATCTGGCAAGACGCACTACCAAGCATCTATGTATATGCGCAAGATTTTATGATGCACGGCAAAGCAAAACAACGTATGGGCTTTATTGCAAGTATTCAGCTAGAAGAATACGCCAATCAAATAGTCTTTCCACACGAACTAACCATACCCAAGGCAGTAGAGTACCGCTTGCAACTTTTGGAGGCAACACAAATGCACACCCTGCCTACACACGGTTTTTATACAGATAGCCAATGCCAACTAGAGGCAATCATGCAAGAAAGCCTGCGCAATTCAGTGTATGATGTCATAGATGGCGAGCAGGTAAGGCACAGGTTGAGTATTATTCAAGATAAAAAAGCAATGCAAGCATTTCAACAAACATTACAAGACAAAAAAGTATGGATTGCAGATGGGCATCACCGCTACGAAAGTTCGTTAAGGTACCGTAATCGCAAGCGTATTCAGGAAGATGTAGAAGACAAGGCACAAGCTTGGCAGTTTCATTTGATGTGGTTTACCAATACCCAATCAAGCGAAGCGGGCATTTTACCCACGCACCGTATTTTGCATAGCCTTCACGGATTTGACAAGGCTGACTTTCTGAGCAAATTAAGTTTGCATTTTAAGATAGAAGCACTCAACAGCAATACGGCACTTGCTTTGCCTCAAGATGCCCCTAAATGGACGTTCAGGTTGATTTTTGAAGAACAGCGTTATCAAATCACACTCAAAGAAAATCATTTTGCTAGTTTTGAAGGTGGGCTTGCCCCTGAGGTGAAAGCACTTGATGTAAGTGTATTACATTATTTTATCTTAGAACAATGCCTTGGATTGGTGGGTGATGCACAGTTTGAGCACTTAGACTTTCTGCATAACGCCCAGCACTGTTTAAAAGAATTGCAAAAGCCCAAAGTAAACTTTGCAATACTGACCCGCGCTGTAACCTTGCAAGAAATAGAGCAAGTTTGCTTTCAAGGGCATACTATGCCCGTAAAAAGCACTTATTTTTACCCAAAAGTGTTGGGAGGTTTACTTTTTAGCTCGTTGTTGGAAAAAGAGTTTGAAAGAATATGACGTACCCTTAGCACAAAAAAATAAATATTTTTTGTTTATCAAACTGAAAACTGCTATTTTTGCACTCCTAATTTTTGAGAAAGCATTAATCAGAATAAAATAAAATGAAAAGAACTTACCAACCTTCCAAAAGAAAACGCCGCAATAAGCACGGCTTTCGTGAGCGTATGGCTAGTAAAAATGGTCGCAAAGTATTAGCACGTCGCCGTGCAAAAGGTCGCAAAAAATTGACTGTATCAGACTCACCACGCTTCCGTAGCTAATGAGTGCTTCTGATTTGAAAGGCTGCTCTTTATCTATTTCAAAATACTGCAATTAAATGAGTTGTCAATTGATAGTATTTAATTGGGAGTGAGTAGAGTAAAAGAATACTGACTCCTTTTTTTATGAATAGAAAATTCCCTAGAAACGAACGACTGCGCTATAAACCAGCCATTGCTCAACTTTTTCAAATTAAACAAGGAACATTTGCTTTTCCGTTCAAAATAGTAGCCATAAAGCACCCCCAAGCACAAGCACTCCCCCCGCAGGTGCTTATCACTGTCTCAAAGCGTAACTTCAAAAGAGCTACCGACCGCAATTGGATTAAAAGACGTATCAGAGAAGCCTACCGCTTACACAAACATACGCTTGCTAATCTAAAAGGTGAGTATAATATAAAATACCTTGCCATTGTCTATGTTGCCAAAGAAAAAATCCCTTTCAAACAAATAGAAAAAAAAATAATACATCTTTTAACATTTTTAAGGGAATAATTATTAAATTTAACCCGTTCTTTCTTGAAAATATTATTCAATTCTAAAACCTCATTCCAAGATGACCAAAAGAAATAGATTACTCCTCTTTTCAGCTATGTTTGTGCTAGTAAGTAGCGTTTTTGCATTTAACTACAAAGACCGATTATTTGAAATCCAGAAAAGTATTGACATATTCACTACCCTCTACCGTGAAGTGAATATGTTTTATGTTGATGAAGTGAACCCCAGTACACTGATGAAAACAGGCATTGATGCGATGCTTGCTTCACTAGACCCCTACACCAACTACATAGCTGAAGACCAAATAGAGAATTACCGCACCATGACTACAGGGCAATACGGCGGCATAGGCGCCTTGGTAGGTAGCCGAAATGGAAAAACGTATATCATAATGCCCTACGAAGACCTGCCTGCGCACCAAAGCGGATTGAAAATAGGTGATGAAGTACTCAAAATAGATGGCATCAGCTTGGAAGGAAAAACCTCCGACCAAGTTAGTAAACTCCTCAAAGGGCAAGCAGGAAGCAAGGTGCGCCTGCAAATCAAATCTTATGGAAGTGAAAAAGCCAAAGAAGTAGCCATCAAACGCGACAATATCAAAATTCCTAATGTACCCTATCAAGGTATGGTAAGTGAGGAAGTCGGCTATTTCAAACTCAGTGAATTTACCAATAGAGCATCACTAGAGGTAAAAACCGCCGTAGAAGAACTCAAAAAGCAAGGAGCTAAAAAACTTATCATAGACCTAAGAGGTAACCCTGGCGGCTTGCTCAATGAATCTATCAATATTTGTAACTTGTTTATCCCAAGAGGGCTTGATGTGGTGAGTACACGTGGAAAAATAGAAGAATGGAACAAAACCTACCCCGCACTCAACGAACCCCTTGACACAGAAATACCACTCATCATTTTGATAAATGGACGAAGTGCCTCTGCCTCTGAGATAGTATCGGGCGTAATGCAAGACTACGACAGAGGCGTATTGGTAGGGCAGAAATCTTTTGGCAAAGGACTTGTGCAAACCACAAGGCCGCTCTCCTACAACTCACAACTTAAAGTAACTACTGCCAAATATTATACCCCCAGCGGGCGTTGTATTCAGGCGTTGGATTATAGCCACCGTAAGGAAGATGGTACCGTAGAAAAATTTGCAGACTCACTCCGTACTGCCTTCAAAACCAAAAACGGACGTACAGTCTATGACGGCGCAGGTGTAATGCCTGATGTGGCAGTGGATGCACTAAAATATGCTCCCATCGCTGCTATCCTCAGCAGTAAGAACTATATCTTTGAATACGCCAATGAGTACGCTCTTGCCCACCCTACCATCAAGCCCGCTAAAGAATTTAAACTTACTGATGCCGAATACCAAGCGTTCCTAGTCTGGCTCAAAGGTAAAGATTATGACTACACCACCGAAGTAGAACGTACCTTAGATGAGTTGGAGAGCAAAGCACAGGAAGAAAAATACTACCAAGGCGTACAAGCACAAATTCAATCGCTCAAAGCCAAAATAGCCAGCAGTAAAGTAAAAGACCTAGACATACACAAAGATGAAATCAAGGCACTCTTAGAAGTAGAAATTGTAGCACGCTACTACCTAGAACAAGGGCAAACAGAAGCCTTTTTTAAACATGATGCCGACCTGAAAGCAGCACTTGAATTGTTCAATGATATGGGGCGTTATCATAAAATCTTACAAGGAAATTAAAACATTTGCCAATAAAACTATCTACCAAAAAAGCCCTGCATTGAGCAGCGCTTTTTTGGTTTGAAGTGCTATCTTTATCGCTAAAATAATACTGTTTTTAATAGCATTGCAATATTATAAGCATCATCTTTGCCCCTGTGATGCGTACCTTTGAGCGGTAAGCCCACACGCTCGAGTGCCTCTGCCATACCTAATTCGTAGGAGAGTTGATGTCTTAGTGCAAATAAGTTTTTAGCGTTGAGGTGCGTTACCCCAAAAGGATAGGCAAGATTGCTAAGTTTGCAATTTTTCTCGAATTGCCTTCGGTCATAATCACCCCAACTCACCCAAACGCGCTCTTTGGTTTGGTATTTTTTCTTTAAAATTTGGCAGGCTTCTGCAAGGTCTAAACCTTCTTTGGCTACCATTTCAGGTTGTATGCTCGTCAGTTGTGTGCAGAAAGGACTTATTTCTGATTGCGTAGGCAGTACAAAAATACCCTCAGCTTCGCCAACTTCTTGAGTTTGCATGTCTAAGGTACATATCCCGATTTCTATAATTTCACTTACTTGTCCCTCGGGAGGACTCCCCTCCCAACAAGTGGATTCAAGGTCAATAATGATGAGTTGGTCTAGTTTTTTTGCCATTTTTTAGGAATTTAAGAATTTTTATGATTTCTTTACTTTATGATAGATTACAAGTTTGGGAAGTCCTCAGTGAGTAGATGACAGCAAGAACTTGCTCTAAAAAAAGATGAAGCATACAATATAATACATCTTTTTTAACGGTACATTAGCTTACTACAAATAATCAGGTATAAATGGTTCAGTTAAATAAAATATTTTTGCTTTATTTCTTAATGATTTACTGCTTGTATCCAAACTTAATGGCACAAGAAATGGTAAAAATCACAGGAAAACAAATAGAAATAGGTAATTCAGAAGGTTTTGAAAATGAGCAACCCGTTTTTCAGACAATTCTCAAAAGTTTTTTACTAGATAAGAACCCTGTAACAGTAGGGCAATTTAGGCTTTTTGTAAGGCTCAACCGCTACATCACAGAGGCAGAAAAAAAAGGGGTGGGTTATATCTATGATGCCGAAGCAGGCGACTGGAGAGCCATTGAAGGCGCAACTTGGCAATACCCACTAGGCAAAGATGCCCCCGCAGCCCAACTCAACGAACCCGTAAGGCAAATTAGCTGGCAAGATGCCCAAGCCTACTCAGTATGGGTCGGCAAACGCCTACCCAGTGAGTTTGAGCTAGAATATGCTACCAAACACGCCAAAGCATTGGGTATCAAACAACTTGACGGCTCACTCTGGCATTGGTGCGAAAACTGGTACCGACTCTATGATACCTCCGAATACTACGCCTCTACCCTAAATCGTAAAAAAACACTCAAAGCAGGCACTCCACGCCAACAAACCGAATTCCGGGCAAGTCTTCGCAATGCCGAACTCCCCTCACATATAGGCTATGATATGGGCTTCAGGTGTGCAAAAGATGTAGAATAAGCAAACAAAGAAAGTACGGAAAATATGAAAAATAACTTCCCCAAATTTACTTTTTAAATTGCTGATAATGAAGATATTAAAAAATCATAAATCATATTTTTACACTTGGTAAACTATTATTACGGTTTGTTCTCCTATCTGGAGTGATAGACAAATGTAGGGTTCGTTGGTAGAGACTTTGTGCGACAGTGTAAAAAGCCAACCCACAAATAGCACATTTGGTTTTGCTGACCTACAAACCAAACGCAAAAAACCAAAAGAGCTTGCACTCTCCCAACCCACAGCAAAACAATGAATAATTACAGTATTTAATAATGGATATTTCTTATATTTGCACCGAAAACTAAACAAGGTTTAAAATGAACCGAATCAAAGAAGTTTTAAAAGAAAAAGGAATATCTCAAACTTGGCTTGCCGAAAAAATGGGCAAAAGTTATAATACTATCAACGAGTATGCAAGAAATGTAAGACAGCCAAGTATTCAAGACCTTTATAAAATTGCTGAAATTTTAAAAATTAGTGCCAGAGAACTTTTAGTTGAACATGAGTAGAAAGTACACATTTATAGACCTATTTGCAGGTTGTGGTGGATTGAGTGAAGGTTTTTACAGACAAGGCTTCAAAGCCTTAACACACGTTGAGTTTGACCACTATGCCTACCAAAGTCTTCGCACAAGAATGAAACACTACAGTTATCCTGAAAATAAAATTAGTGTACTTGAAAAGGACATTACCGATGACGACATCCTAACTTGCATTGAAAACGAAATAAAAAACGAAACTGTCGATTTGATAATTGGAGGACCACCTTGTCAAGCATACTCGTCGCTTGGACGCGCAAAAGATGAAAACGGGATACAAGAAGACCCTCGTAATTTCTTGTTTGAAAGTTACGAACGAATTTTAACACATTTTAAACCAAAAATCTTTGTGTTTGAAAATGTTACAGGTTTACTTACAGCAAAATTGGGAAATAAAAAAATAGTAGATATCATCTTAAAAAAACTTGGACAAGAATATAACCTTCTACCCAATCCAAACGATATGGTTTTAAACTCTTGCGACTATGGTGTCCCGCAAGTACGCAAACGAATCATTCTAATTGGTGTGCGTAAAGACATTAATCTCAAACCAAAAGCAATTTACAACGGCATTGTTAAAACTCACTATAATCCTGAATCATTATTAGCGGCATAAAATATGAACATTAAAACGAAAGAGCATATAAAATACATTTTCAATACTGAACTTAATCAAATTGATGAAAATATACTCTCTCAAAACAAAGGATTATCCGCATTGTGTTTATTGTATAAAAGCCATTTAACACAAAAAGAATTGTTAGATAAATTTGGAGACAATATTCAATTTAATAATATAAACACAGGTTCAGTTCCTGATTTTATTTCTGAGATTAGTAAATATGTTGATACCAGAAATTCAACTGCGATAAATCCATCACAATCAGAAAAAGAAAATAAAATTTTCCCTCAAACAATTTTTGATATTGCAGAATTGCAAAAGGCTTGCAGTGGTGCAGGTTTAAAGTATTCCGATTTATTGATTACACGTTTCGTTAGCTCTTTACTAACCAAACCATTCGTCATTCTCACAGGTCTTTCAGGTTCTGGTAAAACCAAACTTGCTCAAGCCTTTGTACAGTGGATATGTCAAGAAGAAAGTCAATACTGCATTATTCCAGTTGGTGCAGATTGGACGAATCGCGAGCCTTTATTGGGCTATCCCAATGCATTAAAACCTGAGGAATATGTAAAACCTGACAGCGGTGTAATAGACTTGATTTTGCAAGCCATTGCTCATCCTGACTTACCTTATTTTTTGATTTTAGACGAGATGAATTTGAGCCATGTAGAAAGATATTTTGCTGACTTTTTGAGTGTGATGGAATCTAAGGAAGAAATACCGCTGTATTCAGAAGGTATGGTTGAAAACGGTGTGCCTGCAAAATTAAAAGTACCTTCCAATTTGTTCATCATAGGTACAGTTAATATAGACGAAACCACCAATATGTTTAGTTCCAAAGTGCTGGATAGAGCTAATACAATTGAATTTAGAATTTCGAGAAATGAGATGGAATCGTTTCTAGGAAATATTAAAGACATTAACATGGATGCTTTAATTAGTAAAGGAGCAACTATGTCTAAAGCCTTTTTGGACATGGCTGCAAGAAAATCTTTTGCTACTGAAAATGTTGAGGAAATTAACCAAACACTCATCAAGTTTTTTGGTGAATTAAATTGTAGAAATTATAATGGTCATAATACATTGAAATTCAACGTACTATG
>CAYZQI010000178.1:0-9074 GCA_964480455.1 uncultured Cytophagaceae bacterium | reverse complement strand
TATTGTGTGCGTAATTCAAGTTGTGGATTTGATAGCTAATCAATATCAAAAACACTATTTATAATTACAATATTTAATAAAAATAACAATGAAAAAATTAACTTTATCTCTCGGCTTTCTAACCACCATACTGATTCTTTTGAGCTTTTCAGTAGGTAGTGCACAAACTGCCAAGGCCTTAGTAACTCAAAAGAATGAAGAAATGAACCCCGAAGCAGACCATAGTGATGACCCTTATTATTGCTTTGAGCATAACTCTTCGGAAGGATACATGACCCTTACACTTACCGAAGAAGAAGATTCACTTATGGGAGTTATCCAAATGTCGGCAGCAGGTGATGACCTAGAAGATGCGCTGTTCTTTTTCTTATCAGGTAATTGGACAGATGATGGCGGTGCTACTTTTGATATGTATATGTTTGATGAAGATGATGAAATCATAGAAGAAAGTAAGCAGACTGCAACACTCAAAATAGTTAGTGATTTTGAAATAATGCTCATTGATGGTGACGGCAAAGAAATGGCAATGGATCAAATACTTTGTGGAGATGATGATGAGTAATTCATAGTCCGCACTTTCTGTGTATCTATTTTAGAAAATCCCTAAAAAGCAGTACATTCTTAGCACTAGGTGAAATGCCTTAGTGCTAAGAATTTTATTTTTATCACATACCATAAAAATCAAAATTTAAACAAATCACTCTTTTTTGTGGCTCATTTACTGTCTTTAAGAAAGAGAACAATGCCAAAAAATAGGGTTGTCTGACAATTTTTGTGGAAATCTGTAGCAGCGGACTTCTAGTCCGCTGGCATTTATGTTCTAAACAGTATTTAGCTCATCTTACCGCACACAATCACAAAAATTGTCAAAGAATCAAAAATAGCTTTTAATTGTAACATCATTTAATCATGAACATTTATTACATCATTGCCTTAGTTGTGGCAAGTTTTGTACTCTTACTCTTCCTACTACCAAAGCCTGACCACCGTCAGAAGTATCTTGGAAGTTCGCCCAAAAATCTAGCCCTTGGCGAAAAGGTTATCTTTCAGGGGGAAGTAAAGCATTGGCAGGTATCCAACCCAATGTTTGAGAGCCATCAGCGAAAGTCCACCTCGCCACAGGGCAAGTACATCATACTCACCAATCGTCGCTTTTTGGGCTTTGTAAAAACATTTTCCCTCACACGGGCAGGGTACGACATGTATTTTGGCGCAGTATTTCAAAAACAGCAAGATACAATCAACTGGCTCGATAAGTCATCTTATTGGTCTGGACTCTATGGCATTGCTTCTAGCCCTGAGATGGTAAGCATAGAGAGTTTAACTAAATCCGAGAAAGAGAATAAAATTACTTTTCATGTTATGAACAATCCCAGTTATCAGCTATACCTTTACGGGCTAGATGATGAGATTGTAGAACAGTGGAAAAAAGCCCTTCGTAATTAGGGGGGCGTTCTTTCTTAGAAAATAGAAAAATCATGCAAGCACAGAAAATTTACGATATCGTCTTTGATATGGAAACCAACGACCCAGACGATTATCTCACACTTTTACTACTCTTAGGACACCCACAAGTAAACCTAAAAGCCGTAACCCTGATGCCTGGTTCACAACATCAAGTGGGCTTAGTGGCACGCACACTCGAATTATTTGACCGAAAAATTCCTATTGGGGCATACAACATCGCCCACGAAAAAAGCTGTGTTTCGGGCTGGCACGAGAAAGTCTATGGTAAAATAACGCCAAGCACCAAAGCAGAAGAAGGCTGGAAAGTGCTTTTGGAACAATGCGATGAAAACACTACCCTCGTTACGGGAGCGGCACTCAAAAACTTAGGCAGAGTGCTTGATGAACCTACTTTCCGATTAGGAAGGTTGGTAGCGCAAGGTGGCTTTGCTGGTGAAGGCGTAGTGCCTGCCGAAAAACAGTTAGAAAAATTCAGAGGAAAAACGACCTGCCCTACTTTCAACCTCAACGGTGATGTAAATTCGGCTTTCAAAGCCTTAGAAAGTACACAAATTGAAAAGCGTTTTTTTGTGTCTAAAAATGTCTGCCATGGTGTAGTCTATGATGAAGCCATACACCAAGAAGTAACTGCCGTAAAAGACAAAAGTCTTTCTTTGCAACTAATTCATAAGGGAATGGATTTTTATCTTGCCAAAAACAAAGAAGGCAAAAAACTGCATGACCCCTTGGCTGCCTGTTGTGCCTTAAACCCCAATATAGCTACTTGGGCAGAGGTAGAACTTTACAGAGAAAGGGGCGAATGGGGCGCGAAATTGAAAGAAAATACGCAAACTTGGATTATCACAGACTATGACCACGCCAAGTTTGTAAAGACTTTTACGCAGTAGCCCTAAGCTCCAGCTTCGGGAAAACATACACAACAAATCTGCGCGAAGCTAGAGCTTCACGCTACAGTAGGCTTCGGGAAAATTTCAAGTGGTAAAGAACCTTCCAAGCAAAATTAATGTTCTTCAAACAGAAAAAAAGTGCCGTAGAGAAGGCTTACTTCGGCTCATAACCCGCAGGTCGCAAGTTCGAGTCTTGCCCTTTTTCTTTGAGAAAAAGGTGGAGCAGTTGGTAGCTCGGCGTATAAATTGCCTTTTTGCTTGTTGCCTTTTTTTACTTATGTTTATTATTTGAAACAGAATACACAATACTTAATTCATTTGATTATGACCCTCCTCGAAAAAAGAACCCTGCTTATTGAAAGAATCCAACAAATGTCCGAAGAAGAGTTGGATAAACTATTGGCTACTACACCCTCCAAAACTGAAAATGGAGAGCAAGAAGACGAAAGACGGCAAGAAATCAATGCCATCATAAAAAATGATTTTAAACGATACCACAATGTTTTTAAAGCTCTTTCATAATGATTGAATACCTCCGAAAGACGGATATTATCCTCATCAATAAATTGACGATTGAAGATGTTGGCGGAAGTTTTGTGCCGCCTCACAACTTTCTTCATGAAGAAAACCTAGATTATCTCTTAGAAGCCGCACAGGCCGAGATGTTTGGTGCGCCTTTATATCCTGAGATATATCAAAAGGCAGGGCTGTATATGTTCAACATTATTTCTAATCATATTTTTCAAGATGGAAATAAGCGTACAGGCTTAGAAGCGGCACTTTTGTTTCTGCAACTCAATGGCTACGATTTAGTGATTGACGATGAAACCCTTACTAATTTTACTCTTTCAGTAGCTTCGGGTGAGCAGACTTTGGAAGAAGTACAGGCTTGGTTTGAAGAGCATATACAAACGAAGTAGCCCAGAATTTTGTGAGTATGGGTGTCGGCAAATTAAAAGAAGACGTACAAACTTGGATTATTATGGACGGTAGGGTTTGCAAATCCTTCGCTACCAAGAAGGGCGTTCTTGATACAAAGCATCATACTTTCTCATATATTCATAGTTAGCATTTCCCCCAAAATACGATAGTTTGAACGCAATAGAATAAGTAAGGTCTTGGATCGCAGGCATTGGGCAAAGTGCAAGGAAATCAAAGGCTTTGGCATAATCCCTCAAAAAGAAATACAAAATGCCTATTTCGGGGGCGTAGTCTTGGATAGCGTCCTTATATTTTTCTTCAAACTGGCTGAGGCTCGTTTTTAAATCGGCTGTAACATCCTCATTTTCATCTAATTTCGGGGTTTGATGATAGGCTTGTTCTATTGCCAATAATTCCTTATCACCTGCTCTGAATAAGCCATGTTTTTCTAAAAAATTAGCTTCTGCTTTCCAATCCCATTCAAAACCATATTCTTTTTTATAAGGACTTCTCAAAGTCCAACTTCCTAAAAATACGGGTTCTTCTTCCTTATTTGCAGACAGGTAGATGGAAATTTCAGAAAAATCGACAATTGTGCTGTCCTCCTGTTTTTTTATCAAGTGGAGGATTAATTTCCACCTTGCTGCCCAAACGGAAGCATCTGAAAACGTCCAATCACTTTCAGGATAAGATTCACGATCATCTGTGTAATAATCAATGACTTGTCTTTCTGATTGTAGGGTGTAGGTGTACATAAAAATCACTAAATTTGCTTGAAACAAAATTAGGTAAAAAACCTATATTTTGACAATTTAGCACTTGAAATAACTTCTTATACACACAAGCATAATTTAGACAATGGACTATTTAGCACACCCTGATGTTGAAAAATTTATTTCGTGCACAGAGAGCGTATTGAATAGCAGAACCTTTTTGCTCAATTTTCATTCTCAGGAGCGCACCCTACTTCTGTCCGAACTGCGCAGATTTATCCAAGACGGGGAGTTAAAAAAACAATTTTTGGCACAAATGCTCCTCAAAGAAATCTATCACGCCGAACAAACAGGGGAATTGGTCAAGCCCGATGTTGAAATCCGCAGCCAAAAAATCACAGGCGAAGGCAAAAAGGAGTATTTAAAATCTTTGCTCACCGTAGAAAATTCACTTCGCTTTGTCCAAAGTCCTTATAACAAGCAAATGCCCGAACCAGAAGCTAATGAAATAGTGAACAACTTTTTGAAGGCTTTGATGGAGGATTACACGTGGGCTTTGTACGTCTTAGAACCTGATTTTCTGTATTCAAAAGAGGAAGAACGAGCCACAAAAAGAGAAGGAAAAAACATTATGGGTTATTTTTACGAACTTTTTGGCGATATGGCTTTGTTGTTGGTGCGTGCCGATGGAGAGGTATTTTTGCTCCTGACCAACGGGAGTGATTGAGGTTTTGTGTCTTTTCAAAAAATGGATTGTACTATGGCTGCTATTTCTTATCATTGTTATCAAAATGAAGGGCTCTGGATTTTAGACGCTCGCCTCGAGCTTTTTCTGCATTTTATGCTCATTGTTTGGGAAAAAGACTATGCAGATTATATTTGGCTGAGTGAGGCAAGGCAAAACTATCAACTCAACAGCGAAGGTTTGTTTCCCGATATGATGTCTTTGGACTTGGACAATCTTCTTGACAATGAGGAAAAGATTGGGGTGTATCAACAGTTGTTGGCAGATACACAAGCCTTGATTAAGACTTATGCGCCTTCGCTTAGTGTGGAGCTAATAGAAAACATCAGGGCTGAAAAACCGCTTTTGCCTCGGCGATTTGAGCCGCTGCCCGTAGAAGAGTTGATGGAAGTGGGTACGCTTTTATTGGATTTGATAAGGGAAAAAACAGAAGACGAATAAAATTTAACAGAATATGGCAGATTTGTACAAAATCCGTATTGACAAAGTGAAGGACAATGAAGTAATCGCCACCATTTTTTTGCATAATTTTCAAGCAAGCGACTTGCCTTTGAAAAATAACATTGCCTTACAAATCATTAGCGATTCGTTTTACCACATGAAACACTACCCGAGTGATGTGAATTTGGACAAAGAAAATATTCAAAAATTGATACAAAAAACAGATGAAGCGACTTTGTTAAATTACCAACAAATGGTAGGGAATCATAGTCAGAGAGATGATGTGCTAAATTTTTTGAATGTAGCCGACCAAGAAATCCTGCACTTGGAGTACCTGAAAGGTGAAAATTGGGAATTGGCAAAAAAATGGCAAGCCGAACTGGAAAGCGGCAAAAATGTGGGCGAAACAAGCATGACTGCTCCTTCTGATACGCTTCGTTTTTCTGTAAAATCAATTGCATTGATACAACACCTTGTTGAAGGGCTTGAATGGACAACTCCTATGTTTGACAGGGAAGAAATGCTGTAAAGAGATTTTTGATTTGTTTTCCGACCTATTGCTTATTTTATATCACTGTTCTATATATATGCTCAAAATCAACATCGACGACCCCGAATTGGTCAATTTAGACGATTATGGCTCTTTTTATGAATACAAAGGTACGCCACTGACAGGAACTATTTATGAAGCGTATGAGAATGGGCAAATCATGGCAGAACAATGCTTTCTGAACGGAGACTTGGAGGGGGTATCAAAAGAATGGGATGCGGAAGGTAATCTATTATTGGAAGAGCATTACCAAAAAGGCAAACTGCACGGAACGCACAAATTGTGGGACGGCGAAAGACTGCTTGCAGCGATTTTGTTTGAAGAGGGAGAAGCCGTAGAATATGAAAAATGGAACGATAAAGGCGACTTGATTCAAAAGAAATACCCTACTTCAGAAACCTATTTTTGGAATGAAAAAGGCAAGCTCGAAAAATTCACGGCCATCGTAAAGCAACCCACTTATCACCAACTATCTCAAACTTTCTTTGATTCAGGGCAACTCAAAACCGAAGAAATCGATGGAAAAATTGTGGGAGATGCGCAATTAGGCTTTCACGAGCAGCAAAAAGAATGGAATGAAGTGGGAGATTTGCTCAAATTTAGCCAAGTGCAGTTTGGCAGCGATAAGCAGAACTCAGCTTATTGCATTCGTTTTGAAATTCACCGCACCTTTCACCAAAAAACGGAACAAACATCTAAAATAACCTCCGAAAAAGTACTGACCGTATTCAGTGCCTCGCTCGCAGGCAATGAACACCAATGCACAGAAGAACGCTATTTTAACCTGAGTGGCGAAATAGTCACTTACCAACAGCATTATCACCTGAACTTGAAGCGCAATGGGAAATCCAAAAACATAGAAAAAGAAAAAGCCTTGTGTTTGAAATGGCACAAACGAAATCCTTATAAGTTTGACTTTCTGAAATAAAAACAATGAATACAGAAATCCAAAAAATCATACAACTTTTAGAAAGCGAAGACAAAGCCAATGTCTTGCTGGCTTTGCAGTTAGCACAGCACTGCCAAAGTGAGTTTGAAAAGCACTATGGAGCTGCGGTAGAGGACTGTCAAAGCATCATAGATTGGGTATGGAAATATGACGCTGAAGTAGAAAATCCGCTGTTAGCGACCAATTTAAATTTAGACCATAATCAACTGACGAACTTACCCACACAAATCGGGAAATTGAAAAATTTAACAAGACTTGATTTATATGATAATCAATTGAGCAGCTTACCCGCCCAAATCGGGGAGTTGAAAAATTTAACAGAACTTTATTTAGAAGGCAATCAATTGAGCAGCTTACCCGCCCAAATCGGGGAGTTGAAAAATTTAACAGTGCTTGATTTAAGTTATAATCAATTGAGCAGCTTACCCGCCCAAATCGGGGAATTGAAAAATTTAACAGAACTTCATTTAGACGATAATCAATTGAGCAATCTGCCCATCGAAATTAGAAGATTGAAAAATTTAAATTATCTTTATTTAAAAAATAATCAATTGACCAACCTACCCGCCGAAGTTAAGGGATTGAAAAGTTTAACATCACTTGACTTAACAAATAATCAACTGACGAACCTACCCGCCGAAGTTAGCAGATTGAAAAATTTAGGAGGACTTCATTTAACAGGTAATCCTATCTCAAAAGAAGAAAGGGAGAAAATCAGGAAGTTGCTACCGAATTGTAAAGTAGTGTTTTCTTCAGATTAAGACTTTTTTTATTGGGAAAATTCTTATAGGAACAGAATGAATACAGAAATCCAAAAAATCATACAACTTTTAGAAAGCAAAGACAAAGCCAATGTCTTGCTGGCTTTGCAGTTAGCACAGCACTGCCAAAGTGAGTTTGAAAAGCACTATGGAGCTGCGGTAGAGGACTGTCAAAGCATCATAGATTGGGTATGGAAATATGACGCTGAAGTAGAAAATCCGCTGTTAGCGACCAATTTAAATTTAGACCATAATCAACTGACGAACTTACCCACACAAATCGGGAAATTGAAAAATTTAACAAGACTTGATTTATATGATAATCAATTGAGCAGCTTACCCGCCCAAATCGGGGAGTTGAAAAATTTAACAGAACTTTATTTAGAAGGCAATCAATTGAGCAGCTTACCCGCCCAAATCGGGGAGTTGAAAAATTTAACAGTGCTTGATTTAAGTTATAATCAATTGAGCAGCTTACCCGCCCAAATCGGGGAGTTGAAAAATTTAAGTTACTTTAATTTAAGAAACAATCAGTTAAGAAGCTTACCCGCCCAAATCGGGGAGTTAAAAGCCTTAGAGCATCTCTTCCTTGAACACAACCCATTGCAAAGTCTGCCCGACTCACTCTTGGATATTCCGAATGTAGCGATTTATGTAGCCGGCAATCCTGATTTAAAAGTTTCAGATGAATTACGAAACAGCGGAAAATTGATTTTTGAGTAGCCCTAAGACATCAAGTGCTGAAAACCCAAAAATACGTACATTTGCATAGCATGAATCCACAGCAAACCAAACGATTTTTTAATGTCATCCCCCATACACAAATCCTGACTTCGTGGTCAAATGCAGAAGATTTGATTATAAAACTCAGGCAGCTTTCGTCTCAAAAAATTGATTTACTGTTGGCTATCAATCAAAAAGATATCAAACAAGCGTCAGAACTAATTGAGCTACTTTCACAAATTAATGAGCAACTACCCAAGGATTGTTTTTTTGATGTGGTCAAATTGCCTAATGAAAAGTTGGCTGTTGTATTTTTAGACGAAGTACAAGAAAACGAACTTATCTACAGAGAAGGTTTAGGAAACGAATTTCCTGTTTTGTATGATAGAAATGAACGCACATACAAAGCTGAATTTGATGAATTGGTAAAAAAATACAAAGCACACATGCAACAAGCCGATTATGAACAAGCTGTGTTAAGTATCAGCGAGGCTTATCACCTGATTGCAGAAATGAATATGGATTTTGGGGTAAACTTTGAAAAGTTTGACCGAAGACAACTTTGTTTGGATTGGGCTTTTTGTTATGGGCAATTAGGTAAGTATGAACAAGCCGCCGAGATGAGAAAAATAGCCTTTAGATAGATGTATGCTGCTGCAAGTGATTCTACTGGTATTGGTATGCTTTCTGAAGATTTCTGTAAAAAGATACCATTACTAGCAATGAATTTAGATAAGACCTTAATATTGTCCATGCCTGATATAAGTTGACCTCAAAACGTCAAATACAAATGTCAAGCAAAAAGAATGAAACTAAGAAAAGTACAAATTTCACTATTAAATCGAGATACAATCGCAATTTCAGTGAAGCCTTTAAGCGGTCAAAAGTAGATGAAATACAACGAAAAGTAATCACAA
>CAYZQI010000177.1:0-9085 GCA_964480455.1 uncultured Cytophagaceae bacterium | reverse complement strand
CTATGTGGTTCGTAAAATGACAAGTGCTTGGAAATCAATGAGAAACAGCTCTAATATATTATTTTAGGCAAAATACTGACCACCAGTTGGTAATGGTCTAATAACTTCCTAACTTGTCATCAATCTCTTATTTGACCACTTCTATACCCATAAATATTCATCTGCAAATCCATTACAGCTTCTTTATTTCTGGGTAGGTGATTGACGAGTGGGGCATCTTTTTGATGTGGATTGATAAGGTAATACCTGAATTGTTGTTGCTCTAGAATATTAAGTATTTTACTCAATGTTTGCGCCTCGCCAATATAAGCGTGGTACTCAATGAATAGATTTTCAACCTTTGAAAGTGCTTCTTGGCAATCTTCTAGCACAGCTACCTCTGCGCCCTCTATGTCTATCTTGAGCATTGCTACAGAGGTTTCTTGCATCATAAGGTCTTTGAGGCGAACAGAAGCTACTGAGACTTGGTGTGTGTCTGTTGCCTTTGTTACTATTGAAGCCATATCTGCCCCTTCGCTATGCAGTAATACGCCTTCATTGTGAATCCAGACTGCTTTTTGATGAATTTCTACTTGTGTGAGTGCCAGGGTTTCAAGATTTTTTTTGAGGTAATTGGCAATGACTTTGTCAGGCTCAAAGGCTTTGATTTTTGCGTTAGGGTAATGCTTTGCAAAATAAAATACACTCAGGCCCACATTTGCTCCACAATCATAAATGACGGGCGTAGGGTTGTCTGTATGAAAGCGATAGGATTCATCGCCATAGATCTCTTTGTATTGCCAAACAAACGAGAGTGCGTCAGGAATTTGCCAAGTTTTGCCAGCTAGTTGAAGCCTAAGTTTTTGATGTCTTTTTTTGTTGCCATACCAAAAAGCAAACCACAAAAATCTGCGATTGTGTACCTTACGAAACAAGTGATACCATTCTTTGAAAATAATCTTAAAAAAAAGCATGCTATATTTCTTTGAGGCCTTGGTTGGGTTTAGGATAAGAAAGCCTTGCTAACTTATTAGCTGTATGATAACAGTCTAGCCCTGAGCAAGTTACAGTTTCTAGTAAGTTGAGGTCTATGAAACCATCTTCGCCTACGGCTTGGGCAGGGAGGTGGATTTCCTGCACTGAGCCAATCACCATCACTGTTCCGTTGATGACGAGATTGTGCCTTTCTTCAAATTTTAGACCTATTTTGAGGTTAGAGTGCTGCACATAAGGTGCTGGTATTCGCTCACTGAACCACGTGGCCAAGTCCAAGGCTTCAAATTCAGAACCCTCATAGCGGGCAGCAGCCTGATGTGCTTTTTGGTAAAAACTTGGGTGTACGTGGTTGAAGGTGTAGTAGCCTACCTCTTCTATGTTGCTTAGGGTATGTCGTGGTACTGTGTCGGGTCTTACAAGCATGCCCATGAGTGCTGGCGAAGCTCCTACATGGAATATTTGACTGAAAGGAGCTAGATTAGTTTCTCCATTTTTATTGATTGTACCTACTAAATTAAGGCTTTTGTAACCACTCAGGCAATTCATAAAATTACGGCGAAAGTACTTGTCCATTTCCGCAAACGATGCTACGTAGTAGCTCTGTATAGGTGATTCCATGATTGGCTTCTGAGTTGGTGTGGTGTGTGGTTCGTGAGGTACGAACCACACCAGTCAATTTATTTTTTATCTTGATTTTTCTTCAGGGCAGCGGCTGCTTTTTTGGCTTCTTCTCTTTCTTTTTGTGCTTTCTTCGCTTGTTGCGCTTTTTCTTCCAATCGCATCAAAAAAGTAGATTTCTTAGTTGCTTTGCCTTTGTTTTTGATTTTATATTCTTCAAATTTCGCCTTAATTTTTTCTTCATCAATGAAAAGCACCTTAATAAGTGTTTGCTGGCCAATGGTTACTACGTTTTGAACTAGGTAGTACAAGCTCAAACCTGCGGGATAAGAGTTCAACACAAACATAAACACCAAAGGCATAACATAACCTATGTTTTTCATAGGGCCTTGCATAGCTGCAGAGGTTTGTGTTTGGTTGTTGAAGTAAGTAAGTGCAATCGTAGAAACGGTCATCAAAAGCGTAAATAAACTCACGTGTGAGCCATAGCCATAAATGTAAAAAGGCAAATCCAAGATAGAATCATAGGTAGAGAGGTCATTTGCCCACAAGAATCCTTCTTGGCGCAGCTCTATGGAGTTGGGAAAAAAGATAAACAAAGCCAGTAAGATAGGCATCTGCAAAAGCAAAGGGATACAACCTCCCATGGCTGCAAAAGGGCTACTGCCCAACTCGGCGTAGAGTTCCATTTGTTTTTTCTGGACTTTCTGCTGGTCTTCGGTGTTCATGCCCATCATATTAGAGGCAGTAATGTTGTTTTCTTGCTTGAACTTCTCAAGTTCAGGCTGTATGTATTCGTTCATCACTCGAGTCTTTGCCATGGCCTTATAAGAGGAATAGGTAAGCGGCGTGAGCAATAACTTGATGAGCAGCACCATCACGATAATAATGACCCCATAGTTTGAGAAAACGCCCTCTAACAAGCCAAAAAGTGGGATAATCACATATTTAGAAACTATTGCAAAGACTGCCCAGCCAAAATGCACATTTTTATCTAAATTTTCAACATCTATCTTTCTGAGTATTTTGTAGTCATTTGGGCCAAAATAAAACTGAAAGTCAGCTTTTCCTGCTTTTATATCTTTGTAGGCAATTTGGGCGGTTGCTTGCGCAATTTTGACCAAAGAGGAATCATTTTTAGGCGTTGTACTGGTGAGTTCAACCTGCTGCAAATTTTTATTTTTGGCTATCATTGCTGCCGAGAAAAAGCGGTGCTTAAAGCTAAACCAATGGATTTTTTGGTTTTCGAAAGTAGCTTTTTCTTCATTTTCTGAGGGCCAGTTGAGGTAGTTATAGTCTCCAGCTGCATCAGAGTAATTGACCGTAGCATAATAACGGGCATAATACAAATCTTTTTCAAACTTTTGCATTTGGTCTTGCCAGCCAAAGAGCAATGCTTGTTTGGTATCTACCACTTTCTCGAGCCCTACTAAGTTGAGTTTATACTCTATCAAATATCCCTTGACACCTAATGTGTAAATGTGTTCTATGTATTCTTTGGGGCTGATAGCTGCTTTGAAGCTGATTTTGGTGGGTTTATCTTTGATGACAAGGTTTTCTTCCTGAGTGCTAGGGGTATAGTAGAGGTCATAAATATCAACTACATTGCCTTTGGAGGTTTTGAGCTGCAGTGCCATAGTGCCTGACTGCTCGTCTAGCAAAACAACGGGCTTGCCTTCGTAGGTTTTGTATCCTTTGAGTTCTACACGTTCTACTTTACCTCCCAATGTGTTGAAAGTAAGTTGCATTACCTCATTTTCAACCTTTATTTTTTTGGAAACTCCTTCGGCTATTTTTGCAAAATTGCCATAAGTTTTTGCAAGGCTTGCAGAGTCTAAGATGGGTTTCTCTTTTTTAAATTTGGCCTTTACCTCGGTTTTTTCTTCTTTTATTTGCTCAGTGGTGTTGGTATTGGCTTCTTCTTCTGAGCCAGAAGGTGCAGAAAAGAATTGAAAATATAAACTTAACAACAAAAACATGAGCAATATGCCCGTGATACTATTACGATCCATTTGATTTATTTTTAAACACTTAGTGTCTTATAACAAATAACTATTAGTAATTGATTAACTGAATAAGTTACAAAATTACATTTTTTTTTGGATTAATCGAGGGCTAGCGGAGTAAGTCTATCAAAAATTGCTAGCAACTGCTTGAAAAAAAGTGATTTATCTTTGCTTTTGTACTGTAAAAAAAATAAAAAGCGACAAACTTTTATGGTTTTGATGAAATTTATTTGCATTTTTTTAGCTTTGTAAAAGCATAATGCTTGTTTTTTTGTTGTTTTATTTGTGTGAGCACATACAATTAATTATTTTCTTTTAGGATACAATGGCGTTAAAATCTAAATTTTTTCTTTTGATGATGGGTATGCTTATCTCCTTGGCAAGTTTTGCACAAGGCAACCTCGACGTGCCCGAAGATTATATCAGTGAGTTCATTTATGGCATCAACTTCAACACCAACTCAGGCGTTCCGAGTGGGCTGATGCTCAAATCTACCAAAATCGTAAAACCCAAAGTTTATAGAAGTATTGGCTTGGAGATAGTCCATGTCAAAAATCCAAAAGAATTACGTTTTCCTAGCCTTGCTACAGGCAGTGCCTTTATTTATGGCAAGCGCAATAGCCTGTTTTCGCTACGACCCCAGTATGGGCGAGACTTTATCCTTTTTCGTAAAGCCCCCGAAGAGGGAATTCAAGTATCCGCTATTTTTGCAGGAGGGCCTTCATTAGGTTTGCTAGTACCTTATTACATTCTTTACAATTTTCAGAATGGGGGCGTGCAGTCCGTGCATTATGACCCTGAAATTCACAATGAATTTAATAGAATTTTAGGGCCTGGTAACCTTTTTGACGGGCTAGGAGAAACAAGAATCCTGTTGGGAGTACACGCAAAAGCAGGCGTCAGCCTAGATTTTGGCACTTTCAGAAATACCATCACAGGTGTAGAGATAGGGGTGAGTTTTGAAACCTTCACACAAACTCCCGAAATTATGGTTGCACCTAACCCCAATAATCCACCTGTACCCAATACACGCTTTTTTACGGCTTTCTATGCCAATCTTTTCTTTGGTACACGCAAATAAGGAAAGTGTAAAGTGTGTGTTGTGAAAAGTGATTTTTTTAAGGTCATCATTAAAACTGTTACCTCTTGATTATGAGATAACTACTATTTTTTCTTTAATAATTTTTAATAAAAATCTTTGAATCATGGCGTTTTACCGTAGCAACTGTAAATTCTCTTAATAAATACCTATATTTCCTATGATAGTATGTGGTTCGTAAAATGACAAGTGCTTGGAAATCAATGAGAAACAGCTCTATTATCAGCAATTTACAACAAGTTAAAGTAACCGAAGTTATTTTTTACATTTTCTTAACTGCAAAATTAGTAACAATCTACTTGGCTTGTAGGGTACAAGCAATTAAAAATCAATACTTTGTTTAAAGCAATAGCTTGTTTTGTTTTTAAACCAATACACTTTATAAATTCAATTGAATCTTTCTCACTTTCTACTTAGATTTGTAAGTACAAAAACAAAACAAGTTCTCAGCATTTTATCTTTTCATTAGTCTGAAAAATACCTCCATGGCAACAAAAAACTTAGACCTCAGCGACCTTTCCCAAATCAGAGAATTTGGTAATATAGAATTTTTGGCAAAACAGCTAGTAGCAGGCTTTATCACGGGATTACACCGTTCTCCTTTTCGTGGCTTTTCAGTAGAATTTGCCGAACATAGGCTCTACAACACAGGAGAAAGCACACGACACATAGACTGGAAGGTATTTGCAAAAACTGACCGTATTTATACCAAACAATATGAAGAAGAAACCAACCTAAGGGCGCAACTGCTGATAGATGTTTCCTCATCAATGTTTTATCCGCAAGCTACTCAAGGCAAACTTACTTTTAGCATTATGGCGGCAGCAGCCATTGCCTATATGCTACAGAAACAGCGAGATGCCGTCAGCCTTTGTACTTTTGCAGAAGACATAGAAGAACATACGCCTACCAAATCTACCCCTTCGCACATTCATAAGATTTTTTTGATGTTAGAGGAATTGCTCAAAATGCCCAATCGCAAGCAAGGCAACAAAACTTCCATAGCACAAACCATTCATAAAATTGCTGATAAAATTCCTAGGCGTTCGCTTGTGGTTATTTTTAGTGATATGTTTGAAAGTGGAGAAGACCCTGAGCAGGTCTTTGCTGCTTTACAGCATTTGAAGCACAACCATCACGAAGTTTTGCTCTTCCACGTTACAGACAAGCAAACTGAAAGAGATTTTGTATTTGAAGAAAGACCGCATGAATTTATTGACCTTGAAACAGGAGAAAAAATCAAATTGCAACCTTCTCAAGTACGCGATTTTTATCGTAAGCACGTTAGCAATATCTATGAAGACCTTAAGCTCAAATGTGGTCAATACAAAATTGATTTTATAGAAGTAGATATTAAACAAAGCTTTGATCAGGTACTGTATGCTTATCTAGTCAAAAGAAGTCGTATGAGGTAATTTCTAATAAATAATGACAAAAAACACTATCAAAAATATGGAAGAAAATCTACTTTATCATTCAGACTTGGTAAGTTACTCACTCATTGAAGCAAAATCAATATTGCACTGCAAGTGGAATGCTTCTAACAACGTAAACTATGATGAATTACAAGCCGACATTGCCTTACTTTGTAAACTTATTTGTGAAAAACAACCCAGGGCAGTGCTTGATGATAGCCTAGAAGTAAACTACGCAATCCCACCCAATATTCAAGAAGAAATAGCAAAATTACTTGATACCGCACTTATCACAGGCAATACAAAAAAATATGCCCTCATCAATCCAAGAGATTTCATCGCAGAGCTTTCTAATGAGCAAACTTTTTCTGAAATAGATACACTTCAGCAAAATGCCGCATCTTGGGTGCAGCAATCTTTTGAAACAGAAGCCGAAGCCTTACAATGGCTTGAGAGCTGAGACTCTTGCAAGTTGATTGATTTCGACACCAAGAATTAATTTGCAGAGGTGCGGGTTTCCATTTTTTCTTGTAGTTTTGCCCAGAAATAAGAAATAGCATCATCTATTAACGTAATTTTGAATACACTATGGATTTTTGGGAAGCACTCATCTTAGCAATTGTAGAAGGTGTTACAGAATTTTTACCCATCTCTTCTACAGGACACATGATTATTTTTTCAGCATTGATGGGCATTAATGAAGTTCCTTTTACCAAAGTTTTTGAAGTAAATATCCAATTTGGGGCTATCCTTTCGGTAGTAGTGCTATATTGGAGTCGGTTTTTTAATACCCTTGAATTTTACTTTAAGTTATTTGTTGCTTTTTTGCCCGCTGCGGTGCTAGGACTGTTGTTCGAAAAATACATAGACCAACTGTTAGAAAGTGTGTTAGTAGTTGCCATTATGCTTTTAGTTGGAGGTGTATTCTTGATTTTTGTGGATAATCTTTTCCCTAAGGCAGCTACCGCACCTGAGCAGCCCATCAAATATCCCACAGCGTTGGTAGTTGGCTTTTTTCAATGCCTCGCCATGGTGCCAGGCGTTTCACGCTCGGCTGCTTCTATCATAGGAGGTATGACCCAAGGCTGGAGCAGAAAACAAGCTGCTGAGTTTTCTTTTTTCTTGGCAGTGCCTACTATGCTTGCAGCAGGTGGATACAAACTACTCAAAGATTTTGATAAGATACAAAGCAGCGATTTGCAAATACTTCTCTTTGGGAATGTTGTTGCCTTTTTTGTGGCAATGCTTGCCATCAAGTTTTTTATTGGTTTTCTTACCAAATATGGCTTTAAGGCGTTTGGTTATTATCGTATCGTGCTGGGTATTACACTGCTCGTTTTGATGGCATTGGAGGTAGATTTGCAAGTAACATAGCCAAGTCTTGCACTACACCACAAAAAAATCAAAAGATAAACAATTTTTCATTTTCATTTCCTAAAAAAACTTTCTATTTTAGCTAATCACTTGATTGTGTGAGGAAGAAGTGATAGCCAATGGACTGTAATTTTTGCAAAGGAGATGTTGAACATTTTGCGAATATATATATGTGAAGCTTTCCTTTAACTGTAAGCTCAAAACTTTACACCACAATTAAATAGTTATTCAAAGAAGACATTTGATTTTTAACTTAGAACCTATAACGTATGCCCGGAACTGAATTATTTGGCGAAGAAGAACGCAAAGAAGTACAAGATGTCTTAGACACAGGCATTTTATTTAGATACAACCATGATGAACCCCGCAAAAATCATTGGAAATCACGTGAGTTTGAAGCGGAGATTGCCAAGCTCAATGGTGTAAAATATGCCCATACTTGCACAAGTGGCTCTACTGCCGTAGCGATTGCTATGGCTTGCTGCGGAATAGGGGCAGGTGATGAGGTAATTGTGCCACCGTTTACCTATATAGCTACTGTTGAAGGGGCTTTGCTAGGAGGCGCATTACCCATATTTGCTGAGATAGATGAAACCCTCTGTCTTAGTCCCGAAGGAATACGCAAGGCGATTACGCCCAATACCAAGGCAATCGTATTGGTACACATGTGCGGGTCTATGGCAAAAATAGACGAAATCTTAGAAATCTGTAAAGAACATAACCTACTCTTGATAGAAGATACTGCCCAAGCACTTGGAGGCACTTACAAAGGCAAAGCTCTAGGAACTTTTGCCCCTATGGGCTGTTTCTCTTTTGATTTCTTTAAAATCATCACCGCAGGCGAAGGTGGTGCAGTAATTACCAATGACGAAACACTCTACAACTACGCCCATCAATACTCTGACCACGGACACGATCACATAGGCGACAACCGAGGTGAAGAACAGCACCCTATCATTGGCTTTAACTACCGTATGAGTGAATTGAACGCTGCCGTAGGATTGGCACAAATTCGTAAAATGCCTTACATTCTCTCTCAACAACGCAAGCACAAGGCAATTCTGAAAGAGTGTTTGTCGCAGTTTCCAGAGGTAGGTTTTAGGTATATCCCTGATGAAGCTGGTGATGCAGCTACTTTTATGGATTTCTTCTTGCCCGACGAAGCTACAACCCGCTCTGTGGTAAAGGCATTGAAAGCAGCGGGTATTGGAGGTGTGCAATATTGGTATGATAATAATTTTCATTATATCAAAAACTGGCACCACATCAAAGAAATGAAAACCATTGCAAAGATACACCTTCAGACGGTAGCCAATCCGCCCCAAGATTTTAAAACCTTGCAAGTACCTAAATCTGATGCTATCATTAGCCGATTGATTTCTATGGTGGTGCGTGTTACTTGGACAGAGGAAGAACTCAAGCAATTGACAGCTAAAATCACAGAAGTCTTGAGTGAAGTGCTTAAAAAACAACTAACTACATAAATTATCAATTAAAGACTGACAAGCTGAATATAAACACTTACAGCTTGTCAGTCAATTTGTATCCTCTCCACCAAGCACTCATTTTTAACAAATACCAGCGAGTAAGCCAGCAGG
>CAYZQI010000176.1:0-9196 GCA_964480455.1 uncultured Cytophagaceae bacterium | reverse complement strand
AGGCACGCGCAGAACAAGAAAAAGCTCGCGCAGAACAGGAAAAAGCTCGCGCAGAGCAAGAAAAAGCTCGCGCAGATAAGCTATTGGCGCATCTTAAATCACTGGGATTAAGCCCTGATGAATTGAAAGAATTTGAATCATGAAGTATCACGCAAGTAAACAAATGCTCAATACACCTATATTATTTTTAGTATTCAACAGACCTGATACTACAACATACGTTTTCTCTGAGAAGCTTTTGTCTTTACATAACCCAAATCTTCTGACACAATGCTAGAAAAATACATAGACCCCTTTACTGATTTTGGTTTTAAAAAGATATTTGGCGAAGAAGCAAACAAAGACCTGTTAATGGACTTTCTGAACGAACTTATCACTGATAGAGGAACCATTACTGAGCTGACCTTTCTGAAAAATGAGCATCTAGGAACTGCTCAAACTGACCGAAAAGCTATTTTTGATTTGTACTGCCAAAATGAACAAGGAGAAAAGTTTATTGTAGAATTGCAAAAGGCAAAGCAAAAGTTTTTTAAAGATAGAAGTATTTATTACTCTACCTTTCCCATTCAGGAGCAAGCCGAAACGGGCGATTGGAACTTCAAGTTGCAAGCTGTTTATACCATTGCTATTATGGATTTTGTCTTTGAAGAAAACACAGAAGAGCCAAATAAATGTATCTATGACATTCGTCTGATGGACAAAGACACACACAAAGTCTTTAATGACAAACTCAGGTATATATACCTAGAAATGCCTAAATTTAACAAAACTGAGCAAGATCTGGCAAATAAGATGGATAAATGGTTGTTTGTTCTTAAAAATCTTGCCAAATTCCAAAACCGACCCGTAGCTTTGCAAGAGCGGATATTTTCAAAATTATTTGAAATAGCCAATATTGCCCAATATTCCAGAGAAGAACAGCAAGCCTACCAAGATAGCTTGAAATACCAACGTGACCTAAAGAACTCTATGGATACTTCTTTTGAAGAAGGCGAAATCAAAAAAGCAGTTAAAATAGCAAAAAAAATGTTAGCTGACGGCTTGCCCATAGCAACTATTCTAAAATATACCGATTTAACAAAAGAAGAAATCGAAGATATAAGAACGCAAATACAAAATGATTAAAGATATTTGGAAGATTCCGAAGTATGCCAAAATGCTTAAAGAATGGAAAAAAGAACAAAAACGCTTAGAGGAAGAGGAAGAATATAACCATCCTTTTCATTATTACAATGATTTGAAGAATGTTATGGAAACTTCTTTTGAAGAAGGATTGAAAAAAGGCGAAGAGAAAGGTAGAAAAGAAACGCAAATAGATATTGCAAAAGAAATGAAAGCACAAGGCTTTGACATAGCAAGCATTGTCAAAGTAACAAAACTAAGTGAGGAGGAAATTAGAAGATTATAGCCAAAGAAACAGAAAAACTATCCTAAAACACTTACTTTTGGAGAATGAAAGCCAACAATAAATTAGAATGCTCAATACACCCATATTATTTTTAGTATTTAATCGGCCTGATACCACAAAGCGAGTCTTTGAACAAATACGCAAAATACAACCCCAACAATTATTTGTAGCGGCTGACGGGCCCAGAACTAACAAAGAAGGCGAAAAAGAAAAAACCGAAGCCGTCAGAAAGCTCATCTTAGATAGAATTGACTGGGACTGTGAGGTAAAAACCTTGTTCAGAGAGGACAACCTTGGCTGTGAAAGAGCCGTAAGCCAAGCCATTACTTGGTTTTTTGAACATGTAGAGCAGGGCATCATCTTAGAAGACGACACCTTGCCCGACCTTAGTTTCTTCAGATTCTGTGAAGAACTGCTCGAAAAATACAAAGATGATGAGCGAATCACTATGATTTCGGGCTATTGTAAATTTGGAAAATACAAATCGCCTTATTCTTACTCATTTACAAAAGGAATGGGAGGGATTTGGGGCTGGGCAACTTGGCGCAGAGCTTGGAATTACTTTGATTTTGAGATGGAAGGATATCCTGAATACAGGCAAAGAGTAGTAGATAGGCATCCAGAATTACCTGACTTTATCAAAAACTTTGATGGAGTATATCATCAAAAAATAAACAGTTGGGCCTATCGATGGGCGTATAAACTAAAAGTACTTGATGCATTTGCAATACGTAGTAATGTAAACCTTATTAAAAATATTGGTTTTGGGGCAACAGGTACTCACATCACAGATTGGCAGGCAGAAGTGTATGAGCCGAGTGTATATCACTTGAAATTTCCCCTTAAACATCCTATTAAATTAGAACATGAGGTTAACTATGTCAAGGCTTCAAAAAAATGTCGTAATAATCAGCAGAGAGGTCTTTACTCCCAAATAAAAATGATAAAAGTTAAGTTTAAACACTTCATAGGTACTCTAAGTTTGTGGTAAAAATGCACAATGATAATAAAAACTGACATCACATCTTCAAAACATATTTGTAGGAAAGTAAAAAATGCTTTTCACTAACAAATCTATCTATAAATGAAAATAAAAGATTTTCTTAAAAGAAGTAGTCATCGCTTGGCATTAGGTAAAAAGGCAAACTTTATTATTATTGGAGTTCAAAAAGGGGGAACTACAGCACTGCATCATTACCTAAGTGTTCATCCTTCTCTTGTGCCTTCTTACAAAAAAGAGTTACACTATTTTGACTCTTCTGAGAGGCAAGCAAAAGAAAATTACATGATGAATTTTCCATTTGTACCTATTTACTCTTCTAAAAAAGTATATGAAACGACCCCTTCCTACATATTTTATCCCTCGGCTCTCAAAGCAATCCATCGATTTAATCCTCATATAAAATTAATTGTTACTCTTAGAGAACCAGTATCAAGAGCTTTTTCTGCTTGGAATATGTATCACAATACATTTTCCCCTAATAATCCCAAAGCCAAAAATGTTGATTTTCTGAAAAGTATATTTGACCCCAGAACTTTTGAGGAAGCTATTGACGAAGAATTTAAGTTGTTAAAAAATAATGAGCTAAATTTAGCAGATAAAAATTATCTAAAAAGAGGCTGTTATATTGAGCAATTAGAGTACTTGACTACACTCTTCAAACCCAAACAACTTTTGGTTTTACACCAAGAAGATATGAAAGAAGATTTACTACAAACCATGCAGAAAGTAGAATCTTTCTTAGAATTACCAAAGCATAATTGGGATAAAATTCTTCAAAATAAAGATAAGTACAAATCTTATTATGTCGAAAAAATAAATAATCACACACTATCTTTACTGAAAAGCTATTACCAACCCTATAATAAAGCCCTAGAAAAATTCTTAAACCAAAAACTCAATTGGGATTAAGTTCAAATAGAAAAAATATGTTCATTAAAATACAAGTGAAGCCTTCCTTTTTGATTGTAGGTGCGCAAAAAGCAGCAACCTCTTCTTTATTTGAATACTTGGCACAACACCCACTTATAAACTACCCTCAAACTAAAGAAATTGGTTTTTTTAGCCAAAATAGAAAGTACGAAAAAGGAATAGAGTGGTACCACGCACAATTCTCAAAGAAAAGAAATTTTTTAAAGCCTTATCTTACTTTTGAGGCTACACCCGAATACCTGTATCATCCTGATGCTGCTCAGCGCATTTTTGATTATAATCCAAAGATGAAAATTATTATTATTCTAAGAGAACCTGTAAGCAGAGCTTTCTCAGCTTGGAATATGTACAGAGAATTTAAAGAGAATGGAGATTTAAAAGATGAAAAGTTTACCAATTTATTTCCCATACACTTGCCAGAGAGTGAGGTATTCCAAGCATATTACCAAACCGATGAATTTCCTAGTTTTGAGGAAGTAGTAGAAAAAGAAATGCAGTACATCAACGCTGATGCTGATACTTCTACACCAAAAGAACCTAGTATTATTAGACGTGGGATTTATTATCCGCAAGTAAAACGCTATTTTGATTTATTTCCAAGAGAAAATATCTTAGTTTTGAATTATCTTGATTTTTTAAAACCTGAAACCTTAAACAACCTCTTAAAAGTGGTATTTGACTTTATTGAACTTCTTCACAAAGGTCTGAACGAAATCAAAACAACACCTGCAAATAAAAGAAGTTATGTTCAGAAAATTAACTTTCCCATTCAACAAGCGTTGAACGAATTTTATGATCCTTTCAACCAAAAATTGTGGGAGTTGATAGGAAAAACATTTACTTGGTAAGGTACAAAAATAAATTATGATAAACGTAACCAAAACATATCTCCCCCCCTTAGAGGAATACCAAGCCTATCTCGAGAAAATTTGGGCATCTGCTTGGCTGACTAATCGTGGGCAGTTCACGAAGGAATTAGAAGAGAAGTTATGTGCTTATTTGCAGGTACCTCAATTGCTTTTTGTCAATAACGGAACAGTTGCGTTGCAAATAGCTATCAAGGCTCTGGGTCTTAAAGGAGAAATTATCACTACGCCTTTTTCTTATGTGGCTACTACCTCCAGCATTGTCTGGGAAGGGTGTACGCCTGTCTTTGTAGATATAGATGAAAATTCTCTATGCATCAATCCTGATTTGATAGAAGCAGCCATTACCGAAAAGACTTCTGCTATTTTGGCTACGCATGTATATGGAATCCCCTGCGAAGTGGAAAAAATAGAAGCTATTGCTCAGAAGTACAATTTAAAGGTAATTTATGATGCTGCCCACTGTTTTGGTGTGCAGTACAAGGGGCAGTCCTTGCTAAATTATGGAGATATTTCCACGCTTAGTTTTCATGCAACCAAGTTATTACATACAGGAGAGGGCGGAGGTATTGTAGCAAAAGACAAAGAATTATTTCATAAAATAATGTATATGCACAATTTTGGGCATAATGGACAAGAAGATTTCTGGGGAGTAGGCATCAATGGCAAAAACTCAGAACTACATGCTGCCATGGGCTTGTGTGTATTGCCCAAAATAGATCTGTTGATTCAGAAAAGAAAAGAAATTTCAGACTACTACGACAGTGCATTGCGTTCATTAAGTTTAAAAAGACCTACTATTCCACGAGAAACAAAGTATAACTATGCCTATTATCCTGTTATTTTTGAATCAGAAGAACAACTTTTAGAGGCTAAAGAAAAACTCGGTCAAGAAGATATTTTTCCGAGAAGATATTTTTATCCTTCATTAAATACTTTGAATTATTTGTGTAAGCATTCCTGCAAAGTATCCGAAAGCATTGCTAAAAGAGTACTTTGTTTTCCGTTATTTTACGAACTAGAAATAAGTGATATTGATAAAATAAATACTATAATTAAAAAAATATGCTAATTATTGGTGCAAAAGGGCATGCAAGAGAAGTTTTAGAAATATTTCATCAAAGAAATGAAATAGAAAATCTTTGTTTCTTTGATGATGTCACTCTTGATATGACAAATTTATTATATGGCAAATTTACTATACTTAAAGATATGAGTATTGTTGAAAATGTGTTTAAAACTAAAAAGCAATTTGTACTTGGCGTAGGTAATCCTTTTATAAGATATAGTTTGTCTCAAAAATTTTTAAAAATTGGTGGAGAATTATGTTCAGTTGTGTCATTATTTGCTCATATTGGACATTATGAGGTTTATTTAGAAAAGGGTGTTGATATTATGACCAATACTATTATTACTAATAATGTCATCATCGGGGAAGGGACACTACTCAATAGAAATGTAAATGTGAGCCATGATGTTATAATTGGTAAATATTGTGAACTATCCCCAAGTGTGAATATTTCAGGTAATTGTAAAATAGGAAATTTTTGTAATTTTGGAACAGGTGCGATTGTTTTACCTAAAATTACTATTGGAGATAATGTTACAGTAGGTGCAGGAGCTGTAGTTACCCAAGATATAGAAAGTAATTCAGTGGTGGTGGGTATTCCAGCTAAAGTTATTAAAAAATTAGAACCTTTAGTATTATGATGTTAAGTATATGTATGATTGCTTATAATCATGAAAACTTTATATGTGAAGCAATAGAAGGAGTTTTGATGCAAAAAGCAAATTTTAACTATGAGTTGGTCATAGGCGAAGATTGCTCTACAGACGAAACAAGAAAAATTTGCATGGAATATCAACAAAAATACCCAGATAAAATCAAACTCTTACTACCTGAAAAAAACCTAGGCATGATGCGTAACTTTATAACTACTCTACAAGCCTGCCAAGGCAAATACATCGCCCTTTGCGAAGGTGATGACTACTGGACAGACCCCTACAAACTACAAAAACAAGTGGATTTCTTGGAGGCGAATGCTGAGTATGTGATGTGTTTTCATGATGCTGAAATCCTAAATCCTAAAGGTGTATTTACTCCATACCTTGCTTCTACAGGTATTTCTCCAAAAAAGTACTATACTGGTGCCGATTTTATTACGCAAAATTTTGTACCTACTGCCTCGGTTATTTTTAGGAAAGAATACTTAGATATGAAAGTTCTCATAGAGAGTGATATTCCTTCAGTAGACTGGTTTCTTTATGTGATGTTGTTACAAAAAGGTAAAATAGGCTATCTTTCTGATAAAATGTCAGTTTGGCGGCAGCATAGTGGAGGAGTTTACAACGGACTGAGTGCCATTAAAGAAAAGCAGTTCAAAATCAAGACCATCAGTATTGTCAATACCTTTCTTAAAGGGAAATATCAGCAAGAAGTAGATAAAGAGCTTTCAAGATTAAACTATGAGTTGGCCGATTTATATTTTACAGAAAATAACCTGAATTACAGTAAAGAATTAGTCAATCTAGCACTTCAACTTAACCCAAATAATCAATTAGCCAAAAAACTTTTACTTAAAATACGGTTTTATTTTATATATAAATTTCTTAAAGTTTTTAAAAATTAGTAATTGCAAATCCTCCACCTCAATACACAAGACAAGGGCGGTGCTTTTCAGGCTGCTTACAGACTACATCAGGGCTTAAAAGAAGAGAATATTGAGTCAAATTTTTTGGTGCTTTATCAATATACTAATCTTCCAAATGTGCTTTCATTTTTGAAGAATCAACAGTTTTTGAGCAAAATAAAAAACTCAATCAATTATCGAAGACATCAAAGAAAAATTACTCATCTGACGCATAATAAACCAAAAGCACAATTTAATCTAGCCTCTAGCCCTTACCACCTGCACCAACATCCTCTGGTAAAACAGGCAGATGTCATTAATCTTCATTGGACTGCTAATTTCTTAGATTATACTTCCTTTTTTAAGAAAATAGATAAACCTATCGTCTGGACACTGCATGATGAATACCCTTTTAGTGGGGTATTTCACTATCAGGGTTATCAGGTGCACGATTATCAAGAGCTTGATTTGAAGGTTAGAAAAGAGAAGTTAGAAGCACTTTCAGGCTTTAAAGATTTACATATTGTCGCACCTTCTAAGTGGCTTCATGAAGAAGCCAAACAATCAACCTTGTTCAAAAGGTTTCCTAATTACCATATTCCTTATGGTCTAGATACAAGTATCTTTAAGTCTTACAATCAAAGAGAGGCTAGAAGTTTTTTTGGATTGCCAGAAGATAAGAAAGTTATTTTATTTGTAGCAGATTCCTTAGAAGATAAAAGAAAGGGATTCGTTTATATTTTAGAAGCACTCAAAGAAATAAAAAAAGATGATATATTTCTGGCTACACTGGGTGGAGGTAAAGTAGAAAATGTAGCTTTACCTTTTAAGAATCTGGGTTTTTTATCCAACCCCATAGAAATAGCTCAAGCCTATTCTGCTGCGGATATATTTGTGATTCCTTCCTTAGAAGATAATTTACCCAATACAGTACTAGAAGCTATGGCTTGTGGAACTCCAGTAGTAGGGTTTGATACAGGGGGCATTCCTGATATGGTCAGAAATAGCCAAACAGGATTTACAGCCCAATTTAAAAATAGTAAAGACTTGGCTCAAAAAATCACACAAGTTCTAGAAGATGATGAGCTGAGAGGTGCAATGAGCCAACAATCAAGAGCAATCATACAAAAAGAATATAGTCTGGAAATTCAAGCAAAAGCGTATATCGAGATTTATCAAGAGATTATCAAAAATAAATAAAGTACTCCACAGACAATGCCCCACCCCAAAATCACCCTCATTACCCCAAGCTACAACCAAGCACGGTACCTTGAGCAGACCCTAGATTCTGTACTGAGCCAAGGCTACCCCAATCTGGAGTATTTTGTCTTTGATGGAGGCAGCAAAGATGGCTCAGTAGAAATCATCAAAAAATATGAAAAGCACCTTAGCTATTGGGAAAGTCAGCCCGACAAGGGGCAAAGTGATGCCATCAATAAGGGGCTAAGCCGAGCCACAGGAGAAATCATCAACTGGCTCAATTCTGATGATTATTATGAGCCAAGTACCTTGTCTTTTGTAGCTTCGGCTTTCCAAGAAAACCCCTCAGCATTGGCACTTTTGGGGCGTAGCCGTCTCTTCAAAGACCCTGAGCAAACCACGGGTTATTCTCAGGGTACTGATGTCTATGAAGGCAACCTTGCCAAAACCATCGGCTATGCACGCATAGACCAGCCCGAAACCTTTTTCAGGAAGGCAGCCATAGACAAAATGGGCTTATTAGATGCACGCTTGCATTACCTCATGGACAGAGATTGGTGGGTAAAGTACCTATTTCACTTTGGGCTGGAGAACATCATCAAGACAGAAAAAGTATTGGTCAATTTCAGACTGCACGAAGCCTCTAAAACTGTTTCGCAAAAGTCGGGCTTTCAGCAAGAAAGCTTTGCTTATTATGCAAGTTTGGCGCAGATGCACGGCTTCGAGGAGTATGCTAATTTTTTACAATCTACACATTCCCTTTCTGAAGAATACCAAATCAGTAACCTGCCCTTGCAAGATAGCAAGCTCGTAGCTCAAGCCTTACATTATTATTTGTTGCTACGGGCTGATGAAGCATATTTTCAGGATAAGTACGCCCTCTCCAAGGCGTATTTAGCCCAGCTAGACAGCAGTTTACTCACCCCCGAAGACCAAGCCCTCTACCAAAAACTACAATGGAGAATACGCTTCTTGCCACAAGGTTTGGTAAGGTTGATTAGGGAACTGAAAATGTAATTCTTTTTTAATAATCTCATTTTATTCGAGTAATATCAAAAGAAATACTAGTTTTGAGGAATCAAAGAAATAACTAAGAACATGAAGCTTACGTTTCGCTAATAATCAATTTTGCAAAAAAGATTTAAACATTATTTTAACG
>CAYZQI010000175.1:0-9224 GCA_964480455.1 uncultured Cytophagaceae bacterium | reverse complement strand
AAATGCCAGCGGACTGGAAGTCCGCTGCTACAGATTTCCACAAAAATTGTCAGACCACTATTTTATTTACACTATCATTTTGAAATAAGTCGCAAATCACCCATTTTTGAACATTGATAATCACTCAAAATATAAAATCTTACAATGGAAACTGTAGAAGAACTCACCAACCTGCTCAACTTAGAGCAAATAGAAATCAATATTTTTAGAGGACAAAGCTACCGTGCTCCTTGGAAACGTGTGTTTGGAGGGCAAGTGCTTGCACAATCGCTCCACGCAGCCTCTCGCACCGTATCCGAAGAGAGGGTGCTGCACTCTATGCACGGCTATTTTTTATTAGCAGGCGATATAGACTATCCCATCATCTATGATGTAGAGCGAATCAGAGATGGAGGAAGTTTCACAACTAGACGGGTGGTAGCCATTCAGAAAGGACAGCCCATCTTTACAATGGCAGCCTCCTACCAAAAAGAACAAGCAGGCTTTGACCACCAAATCAGTATGCCCAATGTACCTAGCCCAGAAGCACTAGTCTCAGATGAAGAGTTTATTGCAGAGTACAAAGATAAATTACCAGAGGTTTTTAAACAATTTAACCACCCACGCCCAATTGAATTTCGCCCCGTCGAGAAATTTGACCCGCTAAACCCACAAAAAGCACCTCCCTTCCGCCATGTTTGGATAAAGGTGAAAGGTACGCTACCAGATAGCCCACGCCTTCACCAAGAAATGCTTGCTTATGCCTCAGATTATAATTTGCTGGGCACTTCTACCCTGCCCCACCGCAACCAATTCGGTCCGAATGATTTATTCTTGGCAAGCCTTGACCACGCCATGTGGTTTCATAGAACTTTCCGAATAGACCAGTGGCTCTTGTATGCACTCGATAGCCCAAGTGCCTCTAATGCCCGAGGATTCAACAGAGGAAATATCTTTACCAAAGAGGGGATTCTAATAGCCTCCGTGGTACAAGAAGGGCTTGTTAGGCAAATGAATAAAAAATAAATCTCGGCTATTGCTTGTTTTTATGACAGATTTATTCTTGATTTCAGCCCAAATACAATATAAGTCAGATAATGTTATTTGTTTTGCATTTTTAGTTTTAATTGTTCTAGCGTTCGGATAACCTCATCTAAATCTTGAGGAGTTATCTCATTTTTGTTAATTTTAATAAAATCTTCTAGTGAGATTTGAAAAATATCCAAAATTTTAAAAAAGGTTTCCAGTGTCATAGACGATTTGTGTGTCTCGTAGTGTGAATACTGCGCCTTTGAGATACCCAGCTTCTCCGCCAAATCAAACTGAGTCATTTTTCTTTCTTTTCGGATATTTTTAATAGTTTCTATTACTTCTTTGGTGTCCATAAAGAGCCATATTAAAAATATTTCGACAAAAATATTCATACTGTTATGAAATTAAATTTTTTAGTTAATTTTTTTATGAAAATAAAATCTAGTTAATCTTTTTTTTGACAAATACTAACTCACATTGTATCTCAAAAATTATTTCACTAATTTTTTGAGTACACCAGCATTAAAGTTTTTGATACCGAGAGCTACACTAGAAAATATATAAATTTAGAACTCTTCTAATACGTGAACGACATCACCCTTTCTACGCATTTTGAATCACAAAAAGCATTTGTGTAATAAAATACCATAACTAAATAGTCCTCTTAAATGAAAGTAAAACTTTTAAATGCAATACCTTAGCTTTTTCATCTAAAAATAGTAGCAAATAAACTTGGTAAATAATCAAAAGTCACAGTTTTTTGCTTTGCCAAGTACCTACCCAGTCAAGATATAATATATCAAAGGTTCAAAGTCATATATGTAAAAACAGACTAACTTGCCCAAAACCACAAAATACACAATTAACTAGGAAACTATTTGAAGTTTTTGAGCGTTTTATATAGGTCAATTAAAAGTTGAAAAATGACAAAAACAGCAAGGCGTTTTCTTTCTTTTTGGCTCATATCTCAGATACTTGTCAGCTCTGTGGGTTTTACACTCACAGAACGTAAGTGCAGTAAGGCAGAAGCGAAAGATATCAAAGAAGCCTGCTGTAGGCTCAAACCTGCCCCCAAAAAAAAATCTACAACTACCCAAATACCTTCTTGCTGCAATCAAAAAACCTTTGAAGAGGTTTTTGGAGAAGAAAACTTTAACTCCCCAAAAGAAAAACACACCCAAAAGCCCTCCGATAAGTGTTGCGGTGATAAAGAAAAAGAACACAACTGCTGCACTTTTGATGCTGCTTACCATAATATTGCTTTTAAAAACTATACAATCAGCACTAAAAAGCACGAAATAAAGCAAAAGAAGCAATGCCTTAGCTTTGTACCCAATTTCATACTAGCACTTGATGAGTGGGCAAGTATGACAACACACGCCCCCCCAAAGCACCCTAATCCTCCCCCAAAACCCAGTAAACATCTCCTTGCTCTGTATGCCATTTTTTTGATATAGGTTGTATTGTGTGCTTTTGCTAAAAATCTAACTGATTGTTAGCAGGTATTGCTGTACCTCATCAGCAACGCTTACATTCAATACATTTATCTAAGTAAGAGATTAGCGATACGCTATTTGGTTATTAGGATTTAATCAACTGATAATCAACAGCTTAAACAAACTGATAGGTTACTTTATCTCTGAAATACTACCAATATCAAAAAAATGATGAAAAAACATATTTATTTTAAGATTACGCTACTGTATTTATGCCTTCTCCAAAGCCAAGGCTACTTGGCAGCACAAAATATCGTGGGGCAAGTATTTGAAAAAAACGAAGCAAATATCCAGACTCCACTCGTGGGGGCAAATGTCTTTTGGCTTAATACCACAAAAGGCACTACTACAGATGCAGAAGGTAAATTTAGCCTTGCATTTAGCAATAAAAGTAACCAACTTGTTTTCAGCTACTTAGGTTTTAAAAGCGATACATTAACCATTACATCTTCTGTTTTTTTGAAGATAACACTTCAGCCTAGTGCCAATCTTGAAACCATAGTGGTAAAAGATAATAAACCACTCGACCGCGAAACGGCCAACTCTGAACTACTTACTGTAAAAGACCTCCGAAAGGCAGCTTGCTGTAATCTTTCAGAAAGTTTTGAAACTAACCCATCGGTAGATGTAAGCACCACAGATGCCGTAACGGGTGGCAAACAAATCAAAATGCTGGGTTTAGATGGTATTTACTCCCAAATTATGCGTGAGGGTATCCCTGTTGTGAGAGGACTTTCTGCACGCAATGGGCTAGGTTTTATACCAGGTACATGGGTCAAATCTATTGACATTAACAAGGGGGCTGGCTCAGTAGTGAATGGCTACGAATCTATCACGGGGCAAATTAATGTAGAACTTGCCAAGCCTGAGGCAAGTGAAAAACTGCTACTCAATGGCTATGTAAATGCCAACGGTCGCATAGAAGGCAATCTTAATTCTGCCTTTCGCCTCAATGAAAAATGGAGTTCGGCCCTACTCTTGCACAGCAGCAATCTAAGCAACCGAGTAGATATGAACGAAGATGGTTTTGTAGATACGCCGCTCTACACGCAACTCAACTTCATCAATTGTTGGAAGTATCAAGGAGAAAATTTTGAGATGCAACTAGGCGGCAGGGTACTTTTAGACGATAAAATTGCAGGACAAACTGGCTACCGTAGAGGGCAGAGCATCAGCAGGGATTCGCCTTATGGCTTTGAAGCTAAAACACAGCAGGGTGAGCTGTTTGGTAAATTTGGATTTTTCTCTAAAACCAATCTTAGCCAAAGTTTGGGCATTATTTTCTCGGCAGCACACCACAATCAGGACAGCTTTTGGGGATTGAATACCTACCAAGCACAGCAAAATACGCTCAATGTGCAGGCAATTTTCCAAACTGACCTTGGCGAAGCTCATAAAATTCGTACAGGCCTAAGCTACTTATTAGATGACTATGACGAACTCTACACCCCTCAAACAATGCCTCCTACTGTTTTTGATAGGCAGCGGACAGAGTCTGTGCCAGGTATTTTTATTGAGCATACCTTCAACCCCAATGAAAAACTAGGCATCGTAGCAGGGCTGAGGGCTGATTTTCATAATTTATTTGGTACTTTCTTCACACCACGCCTTCATATTAAATATGAATTGGCGAAAAATAGTATTCTAAGACTTTCGGGGGGGCGTGGCTTCCGAGTAGCCAACCCAATTGCAGAAAATATTGGTTTTCTGATTAGTAGCCGTACTCTCAACATAGCTCCCGACCTGCAGCCTGAGATAGCATGGAATTATGGTGGTAATTTTACACAAGTCTTTACGCTTTTTGGAAGAGAAGCTACCCTTACCTTAGATTTTTATAGAACTGATTTCCAGAATCAAGTTATTCTTGACTTAGATAGCTCTTCAGATTTGGTGGTGCTTTACAATCAGAAGGGTAACACTTGGGCAAACAGCTTTCAAGCCAATCTTGCTTATTCGCCCTTCAAAGGCTTTGACTGGAGTTTTGCTTATAAATACTATGATGTCAAAACGCGCATTATGCGGCAGATAGAAGAAGCCCCTTTTGTGGCAAGACATCGTGTTTTTACTAATTTTGCCTACAGTACTTTTGGTGAAAGATGGCAGTTTGATTTTACAACACAATGGATTGGCTCTCAGCGTTTTCCCAAGGGAGGGCATAGCCAAGAAGACCAAAGCAGTGAAGTGCGTAGCCCTTCTTTATGGTTATTTTCAGGACAAATTACCTATAAAATCAATCAAAAATGGGACGTTTATCTAGGTGGCGAAAATCTTTCTGATTTAATGCAGCATGATGCTGTCTTGAATGCAAATACTCCCTTTGACCAAGGCTTTGATGCAGGTATGATTTATGGCCCTGTGATGGGCAGGGTGATTTATGCAGGATTTAGATTCACGGTACTGTAAAAAGTAAGTCCCTCTAAAAGAGGGATTTGTGGGTAGTTTGGGAAAATACAAAACTACCCACTTTTTTTTGGGTCGTTCAGATACGTCAATCTCCCTATTTCTCACGCTCATAATCTCTCACTCTCCAATTACCCGTACTGATTTTTGGATAGTTTTCTCTATCATCTTCACCTTTGAGATAGATAAAGCCCTGAGTCTATGCCCTCTAGTTGGTCTAACTGTTGAAGCTGTATTTCATTGACCTGATAAATTTCTCCTAAGATGTGTTCATTGGGGTTTAGGAAAGCATAAGGAAAATCAAAGGGTGTACTCTTGCAAAGCCTCATTTCATAACCTTTGAGCCAACAATCAACTTGTAAGCAAGTAGCTTTTTGGAGTAGGTAGTGGTTACATTCTTCTCTTAGAAGTGTTCCATAAACAAAGATTTTGAACATTTTTGGGTGATTTGTATTCTTATATGCTGCTTACGGTCAGGCAGCCTTTAAGAGCACTTTTAGTTGTTTTTGGTCGTAAAATTTCTTAAAAAGTACTTCGTGCTGTGCTTCTCTAAGAAAACGCCTATTGAGCTGTATGGCTTTGCTCAGGCAATCTGTCAAAGCTGTAAACTGCTTGCGTATAGCAAACAAACGCGCAAGCTGGTACCAGGCGAGCCCTATGTCTGCATTGATTTGCAGACTTTTATAGAAGCTCTGCTCGGCTTCCTCAAATTGGTGCAATGCCGTAAGTGCCTGCCCTTGATAGATATAAAGCACATCTAAATTTTTTGCTCCATTCTGTAAACTTTGTTCTGCAAGTTCAATTCCTTTTTGGCTGTACTCTAAGGCAAGTGTATGTTTTGCGTCTTTGAGCAAACTCAACGTGATATTGGTATAAAGTTGTGCATCTTGGGGGTTAAGCTGTATTGCTTTCTCAAAACACTTGATTGATTGCTTGGTAAAGTCAGTCTTCTGAAAAATCAATCCCTTAGCATTCCAACTATTTGCTGCATCAGGATTCAGTTTGAGTGCTTTGTCTATGCTTTGGAGTGCTTCTTGATAGTTTCGCTCTTCGAAAAAACCAATACTCTGCATATACAGTTTTTCTGCAAAAATATGCGGAAAAGTATTTTGCAATTGTTTGAGAGAATACCTGCTGAGGGGTGTGCGGTGAAAATACAAGCTGTCTAAGTTTGTGAGATAAGCAATTTCTTCGGGCAAACTTGTAAAGCAATTGCCACTTATGTTGAGAGAGCGCAACTGTGTAAACAAACCAATCTCAGGAGGCAAGAAAGAGAGCTGTCTATTTTCAAGTGAGAGCCAATCTCCTTTGCTGAGTACTGCAAGCACCTCTTGGGCGGGTAATAGTTGTTGCTCAAGGCAATACTTTACGCCTAGTTGTTGGTGTCTGAGTAGCATCCACGCTAAGCAAGAAAGCGATAAGTAAGGTTTTTGTGCTACTTTCGCTAAGAAATTAGAAGCACTCGGTTCGTCATTGGGTAGTTGTTTTTGATGACCATGAAGCCAATTTTTGAGTAACACCGTAGAAGGCTGCCGCTCCAGAAAGCGTACACTTTCTCTTCTGATAGCCAAATTGGGGTGAAAACAGACCAAGCCGAGACATAAGCTGTTCAATTCCTGACTTTCTTCTTTTAAGCCTGCCATGAGTTGAAAGGCAAGCTTAGTATTTTTTTCTTCGTGGCTACCCAGCAATGTAATGACCTTTGAGAGAAAGGGTGTTTCAGTCGGTAAGTGAGTTTTAGATTTGTGAGAAGTGTCTGAAAGAGAAAATTGCATAATACTGCCCATGGTTTTGAAAGATTTTGTGTGCTGCTTTTTGTTGATGATAATTTTAATAGCTTATTTTTTTAAATTTTTGTTTGAAATTAGAAAAAATATGTCGTAATTTAAAATCGAAAAGTAAAATTCCTGATAAAATTAAAAAAAATATGATTGGAGTTAAATTTAACGTTAGCCCAGAGCTACTTGATAGCATTTTAGCACAGCTAGAAGCTACAGAGGGCATCTCAGACCTTGCAGTAGAAGACCCAGACGACCAAAAGCTCAAACCCATGTCTGTTACAAATTTTTACAAAAAAATCAATGCAGCCAATTTGGCCATCACAGAAAAACGCAGACACTCTCAAAGATTTATGGAAGAGGAGGTGCAAAAATGGTAACCATCAAAGAAGTATTCTGGACAGCCGCTGCAAAAGATGACTTGCAGAAAATCTATCAACGCCTTGCTGTCAATTCAAAAGAGCAAGCAAGCAAAACATTGACCATGATTTTAACAAAAACTAACTCACTAAGCCAACAATACAATACTGGCACCATAGAACCACTGCTGAGAAATGAAAAAACGCTTCATTATTTCATCATTGTAGGGTTTTATAAAATTATTTATAGTGTTGAAGAGCTAGAGGTATATATCAAAACGATTTATCACACAAGAGAAAATCCGCAGTAAAAACAGCCCCCAAACCCTAGTCCCCGAAGGGATAGCCCTCTAGCCTCCGAAGGGGAAGTCCTTTGCAGTATCATGCCGTAGGCATATGCTACATAACGTATCATCAATGACTCAATGACCAATAAACTTAAATTAACAACTAACAAAAAACAATTAATATGAAAAAACTACACTCAATTTTCACTTACTGTATCTTCACCCTCTTGCTAATAGCTTGTGGCGGAGGAGAAGAAAAAAACAATGACATTGAAAGTAACAACCCGGAAATCTTGATTGATGAAAAAGAACAAAATACAAAGACAAGTACTGAAAAGACCACCTCAATAAGAAATGAGAATGGAGACATCATTATCAATGTAGAACTTAGTGGTTCGGAAGTAATCATCAACTATAATCGCTCCCAAGATATACTCAGCGGGCGTTACAAGCGAAGTGAAAAAGGTAAGTATTACAACCGCAAAGGCGACCTTGTAGCCGAGGTAAAGCACAATGACGAAAACTTCAAACTCAAAGACAGTAATGGAAACTTACTCTGGAAGGTCAAGTTCAAGGAAAATAAAATTAAAATCAGTGATAACGAAGAAGGAGAATCTTCTTTTGAGATTAAAGAAAATGAAACAGGAAAGTTCAAAGTAAAACTGGGCGAAGAGCAGCTTTCAGAAGCCAAACTCAAAAATGATGAAATCACTGTAACGGGCAAGGGCATCTACAAGCTGAACGCAAAAAAAAACCACCCAGCTTATGCTGTCTTGGGGCTTGGGCAAGTAGAAGAGCCTTACCGACTCATCATTATGGCTGAATTGATGCGAAGAATCTAATGCAAATTTATTATGCCACAGGCGGAGGACTAGGACATTTGGCGCGTACCTCTGCCTTTTTTTATACTCAAAAGCATCTCAATCCAAGAGAGTTTATACTACTGACGGCCTCACCTCATACCTCCATTGGTCTTTTACCTGATTTTCATAAGGTTGTCCAAATTCCTAGTATTTTTCAGACAGACATAGCTGCCTATACTGTTTTTCTGAGAAAGTTAGTAGAAGACTATAAAATTGAAAAAATTTACTTAGATGCTTTCCCAGCGGGCATTCTGGGCGAATGGATTGATTTTTTTACTGATTCAGCCCTAGATTTCTTTTATATTGCTCGTTTGCTCAATTGGAGCAACTACTTGCCTTTGCTTTCTTTGGCGTCTGTCAGGTTTGAAAAAACATTTATGGTAGAAAATCTCTTACCCTCACATCAGGCATTTGTGCAGCAATGTAGCAAAGCAATGTATCACATTTCCCTAGCATATCCCCCCCAGACACTCACGACAGACACTCAAAAAGGAATAGACAAGGCAAAAAAACAAGGAAAAGCAATTTGGCTTGTCATACACTCCGAGCCAGCAGATGAGGTTAGCACATTGCTTGAATATGCTCAAGCTACTGCAAAACTTCGGAAGCAATCGCCTTTTTTTTACTTGATTAGTCAAGTAAGGCTTAAAAATTTACCTTCCTCGGTTCTACAAATTGATGCTTTGCCTAGCGAAGCACTGTTTGAACAAGCCGAATTGATTTTTTCGGCTTGTGGGTTCAATTTAATGCAACAGCTTCTCCCCTACCGCTACAAGCATTTTTTTCTACCTTTTGAGCGCAGGTATGACCTACAATTTGAAAGAGCAAAGCAAAGAAGATGAAAATTCAGGCTTCTTTTGCTTTGATTGCTTCAATCTTTTTGAGAATCTCCTCTGCTTCGGCTGTTTTCATATCGGCTGCTTTACGGTCTTTTTGAGAAAGCTGATGAGCCTCACTCATCATTTTTTGATATTGCTCGTTGAGTTTTTCTATTTCTGATTTTTTCTTGAATAATCCAAACATGGTTTTT
>CAYZQI010000174.1:0-9275 GCA_964480455.1 uncultured Cytophagaceae bacterium | reverse complement strand
AAAAGCAAAATGGACTACCTCAACTACCTTTCCAATGCCTTGATTTTTTCTACAAAAAAGCTGGGCAGTGGGGCTTTTACAAGCTTGATATAATCATAAGAAACCAAGCGCGCCCGTACTTCGGCAGCTACACGCTGCATTTTATGGCTGATGATGCGCTGTTCTACCCAAAAGCTGTACTCATCTAGCGTCTCGAGCTGAGTACGCGTAGCCACTGTAATTGTATCGGGAAATGTAAGTGGTACTTTATATTTACAATTGATTTCAGCTAGGATAGGTCCTACAGGATTCTCTGAATTATTGACGGCAACCTCGAAGCCTAATTGATGAAAATAATCTACACGCGCAGTTTCAGAATAACGAAGATAGACTGTATTATTGACGTGTTGGGCTGCGTCCATTTCTCCCCAAACTACGGGCAATTCCATCAAAACAGGAAAGCCTTTTGTGAGTTCTTGTATGGTAAGCATGTTAGAAAAATATTTTAAAATTGAATCAATGGCTAAAAATAGCTTTTCAAAATTAATGATTTATGACAGATAAACCAATAAAAACTCTCAGCATACTAGGGGCTGGCTGGCTCGGAATGTCTTTGCTTGAGGCACTTAAAAACCAGTTTTACCACTGCAAAGCAAGTACTACAAGTCGTGAAAAGCTATCTCAAATAAAAATGTTGGGGGCTGCGCCATATCTACTTGAACTCAACCCTGAAGCAGTGGGAGAAGGCTGGCAAGACTTTCTAACAACAGATATTTTGCTCATCAACATTCCTCCACAAACACGTAAGGCAGCTTTACCACCCAATTTTCATCCTCGACAAATCACATATCTGATTGAGCAAATACAATCTGTGGCACAAAAAATTCGAAAAATTATCTTTGTCAGTGCTACTTCGGTCTATCCTGATGTAGAAAGGGAGGTAACAGAAGCAGAAGAAATTACACTAGGCAATACAGGCAACAAAGCACTGCTACGCGCCGAGCAGCTTTTGCAAGAAGCTTTTGGTGATAATTTGGTAATTTTGCGACTAGGTGGGCTTTTGGGCTATGAGCGGATTCCAGGAAGGTATTTTGCAGGCAAAAAAGGGCTGACTACTGGCGAAGTACCCGTAAATTTTATCCATAGAGATGATGCCGTAAGTATTTTGGAGACTTTGATAGCGGTAGATTTTCAGCAATTTGAGATTTTCAATGGAGTTTCGCCACTACATCCAGTCAGAAAAGTAGTATATCAAAGAAATGCTGAAGACTTCGGCTTTGAGATGCCTGAGTTTGAACCTATAAGCCCTAAAACGCACAAAATCATCAATGGGCAAAAATTAATAGAACAATTAGGTTATACTTATAAATATCCAAATCCATTAGATTATCGTTATTTCAATTAGAATCAACAAAGTATTCATGAAAATGACCAAAAAAATACCGCTTTTACTCAGCTTTTTGTTTTGCTGCTGTATCCAGATACAAGCACAAACACCACTGGCAGGCTATCAGACTTTTAGTGCCATTGCCAACGGATACTATTATGCAGTGCATCAAAAAATCCATACACGTACCAACGGCACTCAAAAAATACTCAGACGCGATTTTGTGCGCTTTTATCTACAGACTACCACCTCGAGCGGCACAGTATTGGCGAATAATTTTGGGGGAGTTCCCTTTGTAAAAGAAATCAGTGTGGACAATCCCTCCACAAGCGAGCAGGGTTTTATACAAAGTATGCTGCTACAACTTAATGTTGGCGATAGTGCCACTTTTGCTGTAAGAGCAGAAGATTTGTTCAATGCTATCAAACGTCCTATCTCAAAACAAATCAATAAAGACGAACTACTTTACTACACTTTTAAAATACTCAAAAAACAAATTTGGGAAGAAGTAGCAAGAGATAATAAGCAGGCTGTATTCGAGCAGAGCAAGAAAGATGAAAAAGAAATCGCTTCTTTCGTAGCTAAAAATCTACCTGGTGCCAAACGTACTTACAGTGGGCTTTGGTACAAGATAGAATTTCAAGGTGAAGGCGATTTTGCGGTTGAAGATGATGTGGTAGCTATCAATTATACTGGTAGATTTCTGGGTGGGCAGCCTTTTGGTAGTTCAAATCAAGACGGACGTTTGCTCGAGTTTCCAGTAGGCAGGGGCTTTGTGATTAAAGGGCTTGACGAAGCACTACCTTTGCTGAGAGAAGGAGCAAAAGCAACTTTTGTAGTTCCTTCTTATTTAGCTTATGGTAGTGAAGGCTGGGGCAGCCTAATTCCGCCTGATACACCTTTGGTATTTGAGATTGATTTTGTAGATATTTTGCTGCACAAAATCATTATTCAAAACAAAGCACGACTCAATGCACAAGACCAATCAAGGGCAAAAGAAGAGGGAATGACCTTAGAAGAATATTTTGAGTCAATAGAAAAAGAAATGCGCAAAGGAAAAATTAAAGGAATTAAGTTTGGAGGGGGCAAATAAACGCCCCTAGCAGCCTATGCACAAGCTAGCAAACGTTTTTTTATCTAAGCAACAAAAACACGAGTTAGTCATTTTTTATGCACAGATTTTCTTATCTTGCATTCAAATCATAGTAAAATTAAAAGAAAGTTTATTTTTGGCAATTACTTTTGTGCAAACAAGCGTATTAAAGGAAAAAAAGACAAAAATCGTAAAATTTCACCAAAATCATGAAAAAACACATTGGTAAGCAACTCTTCTTGCTCTTAACTGTGTTGTGTTTCAATTGTCCATTTACCAAAGCACAAGTTGATACAAACAAGGTATATCTGACCCAATCGGTGTCGGTATTACCGCCCAACAATCCTTATACCTCCATAGAAGAAGCTCTTAAAGAACCCGAAAAAGTTATTATCCTAGATTTAACAAGTAAAAATCTTAGCCAATTACCAGCATCTATCGGCCTATTTACAAATCTTAAAAGCTTAAAGATTGCCAAGAATACTTTTAATCAACTCCCAAAAGAAATCAAACACCTTCAAAAATTAGAGTTACTAGACCTTAGCCATAACCCCAAACTTGATTTCAAGCAGGCATTCGCACTTCTCAAAGAACTTCCATCGCTTAGAGAACTTAACCTGTCTAACAACCAATTACAAACAGTGCCTCAGCAAATTGGTAAGCTAACACAACTTGTAGCTCTCAATCTCTATATGAATAATATAGAAGTGCTGCCTACAGAAATCACTCAACTACTAAAACTCCAGAAACTCTACCTACAATCTAATCAGCTACAAACCATACCGACAGGCATCAATCAGTTCAAACAGCTCAAAGTATTGGATTTATATTTTAACCGCATTAGAGATATTCCAGATGAATTTACAGAGTTAGAAGCATTGCGTACACTTAACTTGGCACACAATGCCATCACGCACCTGCCCAGTAGCTTTAAAAACTTGGTGCAGCTTGAAGAATTATACTTAGGTATGAATACCCTCATAGATTACAAGGGTACTTTTGAAATTTTAGCACAGTTGCCCGACCTCAAACTGCTCAACCTCTCTTACAGCAATATCAGAAAATTAGAAGAAAATATCGGCAGTCTTACTCATTTGCAGGCTTTGTACCTAGACCAAAACGGACTCAAAGAACTGCCCGAAACCATCTGCAAGTTAGAAAAACTTCGTGTGCTTTCGCTACGCGGAAATGCACTTAAAAAGCTTCCACAAGATTTTGATAGATTGATTAGGCTTCAAAACATTGACCTCAGCTACAATGCAGGGCTACAAACCGAAGAGGTACTTCTACAACTTACAGAACTTATGCACCTTGTATATCTTAACCTTGCTGCCACCAACCTCAAACTGGTATCTAGCAGTCTTACCCAACTCAAATTCATTAAATACTTAGACCTAAGCCACAACGAAATAAGAGGCATCAACCCAGAAATAGGGCAGCTAAAAGAACTCAAAAAACTGAATCTGAGTCGAAATTTGATAGAATCTATGCCTCCACAAATACAAGAATGCAAACAATTACAAGAAATCAATTTACAATATAACCCAATAGGCAGTAAAGAAAAACAGCGGCTTTCGCTATTTTTTGAAGATAGTATATTCATTCAATACTAACTGATAAGTTCATCATCTTGTAATACCTGAGCTTTGTAGGCATCTATCAAATTTTTATGCTCTACCAATACTATAAACTAAATGCTTACTTCGCTTGGCCAAAGCAGTAAATCAATAAAAATAATCAATGCAATACGATTACATATTTGCAGGAGGAGGCGCAGCAGGCCTGAGCTTGGCTTACAGAATGGCAAAACACCCTGCATTCCAACACAAAAAAATCCTTTTGATAGACAAAGTTACCAAAAATAAAAATGACAGAACTTGGTGCTTTTGGACGGCAAAGCCCTCTATTTTTGATGAAGTGATAAGTAAGACCTGGAATAAGTGCTGGTTTCATAGCCCTCAGTTTACACAATGTTTGGAGTTGGCCCCTTATCAATACAAAATGATAAGAGGGAAGGATTTTTATACCTTCGTGCATAAAGCCCTGAGCCAAAGCCCCAACATCATACAAAAGCAGGGAGAAATCAGCGAAATAAAAGCAGGAGAAAATGGCGCACACGTAGTAGTTGATGGAAAAATGATTACTGCCCAATACATCTTCAATAGCATACCCAATGAGCAGCTCTTCCAAAAAAAAGGCTATCATTACCTTAAACAGCACTTTAAGGGCTGGTTTGTAAAAACCGAAAAGCCAATTTTTGACCCACAAGCGGCTACCTTTATGGATTTCAGAATTGAGCAAAAAGGAGAAGCACGTTTTTTCTATTTATTACCTACCTCAGCCCACGAAAGTCTTGTTGAATTTACTATTTTTGGAAAAGAAGTCTTATCACCCCAAGAGTACCTTGTAGAAATACAAAATTACTTTAAAAATTATCTACCCACTACTGATTTTGAAATTGTAGAAGAAGAGTTTGGGGTTATCCCAATGAGTGATGTGCCACTAAAAACAGCCGAGAAGCAATTTATTATTAACATAGGCACACGGGGCGGGCAAACCAAGGCGAGTAGTGGGTTTACTTTTTATAATATCCAACAGCAAAGCGACCAATTGATAGCAGCCCTCGTAGCGCAAAAGCCCTTGCACAAGCTACACTTCCACCCCGAGCGATTCCGTCAATATGATGCTATGCTGCTTAACCTCATGCAATACAACCGCTACGAAACTAGGGCTATTTTTGGAATGTTGTTTCAGAAGCACCCCGTAGAGCGAGTGCTGAAATTTCTCAACAACGAAACACACTTTGGAGAGGAGCTTCGAATTATGGCTTCTATGCCCACGCTTCCGTTTATGCAGGCCTTGCTACACAAAACTTTTCTCAAAGACCGCTTCTGATGGCAGTCTATTGCTCAAAGATATTGCTTTGCTGAGCAATATCAAGCAAATAAAAAGTTGCCTCTATCTGTACGATAATCAGCAAAAAATTTAACGTCTTTTGCTGATAACCTGCCACCACTTCCAAACCACTCAGGTAAGCACTTTGAAAGGGGATTTCTTTTTGATTGACCTCTAAAAATTGTAGCTTTTTAGGCTTAACTTTGTGAAATTTTGCTTCAGCCTGTAAAATATCCCATTTTGATTTCAAACGAGTTTCCACTACTTTTTGAACTTGTTTTAATTCCATCTCACTCTTGTTTGAAGCCTCCTCAGGAGAAATAACAGCATACACATCAGTAGGGGCAAGTGCTTTGGTAAGTAGTTTGAACTGCTTTTTTTGTAAAGATTGGATAAACAGCTTTCCTAGTGCACTTTGGGAATCTAAACCTTGCGCAAGAGTATCTACAGTAGGTGCTATTACCACCAAAGAAATAAAAGATAAAAAAATAAAAAGCTGTTTTCGCATCAATCAATGATAAAGTTATAAAACCTCAACGTCTTCGGCGGCGGCGGCGCGTAGTACTACTTTTGTGCATTGGGTTGATAGAATGGTGTGGCTGAACTTTTGAAGGGCCAGGTAGTTGCGCTTCCTCGTCATCATCTCCATCACTTTCTGCAATCCATTGCATTTGCTGTCTGAATTTGCTAGGGTCTTTCAGAAGAACGAATTTACTTTCGGCATTTCCTGTTCCTGTGATAATGATAGAGCCAAATCCAAGTATTCTACCTGTGAGAGATTGCTCTATCTCTATGCTTTCTATTTTATTGAGGTGCATAGCAAGTGATTTTCGCTCAAGAATGCCTGTCTTGATAATGACACGCTCGCTCGTTACTGCAAACTCAGAAGAAGAATAACGCAACAGTTCTGCCAAAAACTTAATCCCACCAAAGCAAAGTACAAAGAAAGAAAGGTATTCTACCCAGTAGCTTAGGCTACCTAGCTGGGTGCTGTACTCTACTCCTAAATAAGTAAAAAAAAGCCCTGTAAAAATAATAGAAAAAGACTCAAAAAAAATAACCCAATGCAAAGTAGTAGTGTGTATCAGTCGCTCACCTCGCGTGAGATTTTCTTTTACGTAGCTCATTTTTGTTTAAGTTGTTGATTGCAAATATAACTATTTGTTACTAAAAAAAGTATGTGCCTAGCTCAGCCGTGGCTCAAAAATCAAGTAATTCATCAATATTTTTCATCAGTTGAATTGCAACGACTCACTAAACCATCTTACCCTTAGCTTTGCTCTTTGATAGCCAACTGCCCACAAGCAGCATCTATGTCTTTTCCTCTGCTTCTGCGCAGTGTAACACTCAGGCCTCTTGCTTGGAGATAATCCGAAAATTTAAGGAGTTTGTCCTCGTCAGTATTGATAAAGTCAGCCTCTGCAATGGGGTTGTACTCTATCAGATTGACTTTGGTGGGTGCGCATTTACTAAATTGATACAACTCTTCAGCATCTTCTAGCTCATCATTAAAATCTTTGAAGACGATGTACTCAAAGGTAATTCTATATTTTGTTTTTTTATAGTAGTAAGCTAGTGCTTCGGCAAGCGATTTCAAAGAATTTTGTGCATTAATGGGCATAATTTCGTTGCGTTTGGCATCATTGGCAGCGTGTAGGGAAAGCGCAAGATTAAACTTTACTTGGTCATCGCCCAGTTTTTTTATCATCTTGGCAATGCCTGCCGTAGAAACAGTAATTCGCTTCGGCGACATACCCAAGCCCCAAGGGGCGGTAATCATCTCTACTGACTGCAACACATGGGCATAATTGAGCAGCGGCTCGCCCATACCCATATAAACAATATTAGTGAGGGCTGTTTGATAATGTTTTTGAGCTTGCCGGTGGATATGCACTACCTGATCATAAATCTCGGCAGGGTCTAGGTTGCGTTTACGCGCCATATAGCCTGTGGCACAAAATTTACAAGTGAGCGAGCAGCCCACTTGCGAAGAAACACAGGCAGTCATACGCTCTTCTGCTGGAATCAATACGCCTTCTACGAGGTGTCCGTCATAGAGCCTGAAGCCCATTTTGATAGTGCGGTCTTGACTCACCTGCTGGTCATCAATACGCACGTGTTTAATCTCAAAATGCTCCTCGAGCATTACTCTCAGCGAAAGCGAAAGGTTGGTCATGGCTTCAAAGCTATGAGCCGATTTGCTCCATAGCCATTCGTAGATTTGCTTTGCCCTGAAGGGTTTTTCTCCTCGCTGCACCAAAAAATCTTTGATGGCTTCAAGAGATAATTTTCTAATGTCTTGTTTTTGCAATACTTGTGTCATACACCTAGTTTATTTTATGCAAAGATAATCCATTTTGACGACAATGATTCGGAAATGTGCCTGAGCTATCTGTACTGCTCCAGGGCTCTTACTGCACTAGGCCCCAGATGTTTGAGCAAAATACGGCGGTATTCGGGTGATTTGGTATAGCGATTATGAGCAAAAAACTCCTCCCAGATAGGTGTCCAATCACAGCCTTTGGGCATAATAATTCCAAAATCCTCTTCGCGCTGGTCACCAACGGGGTGTCTTTTGATGGGTGCATTGAATTTGAGTGCCTCGGCATAGTAGTTAAAATCAAGGCTAGTAAATGAGCGGTTATCAGAGGCTACTTTGTTGAGTACTGCTCCACTGGTAGGCAAATAGGCAATACTTAGGTTAGGAATGTACTTGGCTTTGAGGTCAAGGATAATTTTTTCATTGGTAGAACCTTTTACTGTATAGGCTGTCATGCCCTTAAATTGTGTACCAAGGCTATTGATATTGGCAAGCGTGGGTACAGATTTGTGGCTGATGATAAAAGATAAATTATTGATGAAGGGAGGCGTAAAATTATAAATTTGTCTGCGCTCGGCGGTAATGGTGATATTACCCAGACCAAATACACCTCCTTGCGCCTGCTTTACATTGGTTAGAAATTGGCTAAAAGATCTTTCTGCTGGCATTACATTGGCTTTGAGCTGTATGCCTCGAGTAGTTTTGATATAATCCATAAATCCTTTGACTATATCAAAGCACACACCATCTAATCGCCCCTGCTGATTGCGGAAGGAGAGCCCAGGAGTATCTATGTAAGTAATTGTGATAGTACCCGATTTGCGCTGCTGCACGGTGGTCCAGCTATCTCCACGCAACTCAGTAGGGTTTGGAGGCGAGTGCCCTACTAATACAATAAGGCTAAAAAACCATAATGCTTTTGAGAAAATTAGTTTTTTCATTGTATAAGAAATTAAAAAGTTTAGCTAAAATTTTTTACTTGCTAAATTACAAAATTACCATAACAAATGAAAGAAAAAAAATAATAGCACAAGACAAATTTTGTTTTTTAGGAGGAAGAATAGCAAATCTTTCTTAAAGTAAAATGATTACTCATTTTTACATTCAGTAGTGAATAAGGGGGACTACAAGTACAATTTAGCGCAGACTCATCTTTGATGAAAAAAATTAAACCTCCTGGTTTACCTTATGACTTATCAATCAAAAGCATTATTTCATGAAGAAAAAGATAGGTTTGATGAAAGCAATCTTTTTCTTTATGAATGGTACAAGTATATACAATCAATATACAAAAGTTAATTTATTAAACTAAAAAGATGTTATTTATGAAAAATTTACTTATTTTAGAACTATTCTTTTTTACTTCTACTTATTTTAATCAAGTCCAAGCGCGCATAATTGTACTTACCATTATTCAGTGTGATAAAAATGGCTGCGATACCTTTCAACATGCCTACAATGCGGAGGACTGCGAACAGGCAAGCTACATGGCAATGAGAACTTTTGGCAATCAGATTGCTGTCAATTGCCCAGGCATGGGAGTACCTAATAACTCACCTTACGCAGTACTTAGATTTTTTAGTATGTTTAATTCTTTATAA
>CAYZQI010000173.1:0-9280 GCA_964480455.1 uncultured Cytophagaceae bacterium | reverse complement strand
ACTATTTTGCCCTAATTGTACAAATTATTTATTATTCATTCCTAAGGGTTTCTAAGTTTTTTAATGAGGCTAAATATAGCCTGATGATTTACACCTTCAGCTATTTCAGGTTCTTTTTCCAAAGTGATTTTAGTAAATTGCTCAACCTCCAATCCTTCCACAATTACCTTGCACATACAGTTTGTGCCACAACCTTCCAAATGATTTTCAAGACTTTGATATTCTTCTTCATTGAGTGTAAGATTTACATAACTCACTAATTTTTCATAGCTAGGGCAGTCATCAGAAGGATATTTTTGTTTATGAATATCCATGTTTTTTTTCATTTTCTTGATTTTTTAGTTTAGAACTAAGCATTAATACAGACAGTCTTGCCTTCAGCCAATAGCCAAAGATTTAAGTAATTGTTACTATTGGATGCAATTCAAATTTACCCTATAATCACTTCATTTTTTGTTATCCTTTTGTGGGAGCGCATTTTAGGAAGTAAGTTTGACTTGTATCCTTATTATTACATAAATTACATCATGAGGTCTGTGTGTGTATCAGTACCAATCAGTTGTGTGTGTGTTTAGGAAAATGTAAATAACAACTTTGGTTATTTCTACTTGTAAGTTGTTGCTAATGATAAATTAAAAAATCACATTTCACAACTCATAATTTACACTTTCCCTAGTAGAGGTCATCTTTGGAGTAGCTGCTATGCAGATTTACTCATTAACGTTAATGATGCTATTTTTTTGGTAAATAGTTATCTAAATAAAACAAGTTTGCTTAGAAAAGTTCAGTTTGTTGATTCAAACGTATTTTAGAATTTATCGTTTTCCCAAAAATTGAGCAAAAATAACTTGATTCTTCTCTTGATTTGTCTGTAATTTTCTAAAGTAAGTATTCCTCCAAATTGTTTTTTGTATTCGTTTTGGATTTCTGCAACAATTTCGTCTTGTGAGAAACTTCCTTCATATTGGTTCATGGCTTTAAAAATAAAAAGCTGTTTTTCATTGAGTACCTTGATAAACTGCGCTACATCATGGTTTAGCAAATAATCATAATAACCATTTTCATTACTGTAGGGCAGTTGCATTGTACTCTTTCTTCTTTGATTTTGTTTTTTAAGGTAATACAACGCCTCATTTTTGGCAATCCTGTAAATAATCAACTTAGCAACTTGCGCATCATCAAAAAAAGCAGGATAGGCTTTCAAGAACTTTTCCCAGCTATTTTGTACCAAATCATTGGCTTCTTGTACCAATTCTGCTGTTTGCACACTTCCCCGCAAAAGTGTACGCACATGGGTAAATGCGAAGGTACTAATTTCCTCGATTGCTTTATTTGTCATCATTTCAATTGGCGTTTAGAATTTCTACAATACATAATGATTTAAGGTGTATCGAAATGACAAGATGTTACGGTAAAATTTATTTTTTTGTTCTTATGCGACACTCAAGGCAGAATAGTTACTTTTATTATCCTTTTTTGAGAAAGGATAACTCATTAAATTATTGATAATGAGTTACTTATAACTGCTACTGTATTAGAAAGTAAAAAAAGATGGATTTTCTTGTCATTTTTTTAGGATAGAATAATTGTATCCTGAAAAGCAAAGAATAATCTATGAAACAATATTTTGTTATTACACTTTTAATCATTTCACTCGTCTTTTTTGAGAAATACAATGCTGCCGGGCAGGACAAAGATGCTGCTGAAGTTGCTGAGATTTATGTTTATCGTCCTACTGATAAAAATGAAAATAGTTTTACTGTTTTTTTTAATCGGGCAAAAGTATTCTCAATTGAGAATGGAGCAAGGACAGTTTATAAGATTGCATCTGAGGGTTCACTCACGATTGTTTGTATTGAAGGGAGTGCCTACCAAGAACCTAGCAGCAAGGCGAAGAATACCCGTACCATAACCATTGAAAAGGGTAAATCTTATTATTTTGAAATCACAAAAAAGGCTGAAATTGTGTATTCACCTAATGCAACATTAGGTAAAGCTACTTTTGGAGATGATAGTAAGTTTAACAGCAGCCCACGTGAAGTAAAGGAAGACCCTCGCAACCCTATTCCTAGCCTAAGTATAGATAAAAACATCATTCGTTTTGAGGCATTGGTCAAAAAGACGAAACAAGACATTGCCAAAAAAGAAAAAGAAATTAAGAAAAAACTCGAGGATTATTTTAATGAACTAAAAAAACAGGCAAAATTAGCCGAGTCGGTGAGTCCAAATGTATCCGTCACGGTGAATGAAGATGGAATGTATGGAGGCAGAATGCGCTACAGTCTCCGTGCTTCTTACAGTTATGAAGTAGATGAAAGTGGTGTAAATGCTGAAATTATGCACTATCCGCCTGGTAGTTATCAGTTGCCTACCTCACCTGCTGCAGTAGCAACTACTGAGATGGTTACTGAAACCATAAAGGAGTATTTATCAGAATATTTTGAGCCAGGCAGTAAAGTAAACATTAGAATAACGGGTTCAACAGATTCCTCACCCATCAGAAATTCATATTATTATCAAGGCGAATACGGATTGATTCAAGGAGAAGATTTTTATAAAATAAGTGGCTTCGGTAATATAGGTACGCCTGGTGTATTGCAAATAGATAGTACAAAATTGGAAGTAAAAAATCCTAAAGATAAGACTGCTGATGTGGGTTCAGACCGCGATTATGAATCTATCAATCCTTTTTCAGAAAGCAGTCCTAAATTATCCATTTCATTCAAACAAGGAGAGCGAATTACCAAAAATGAACAGTTGGCATTTTTGAGAAGTAGAGGAATCTTAAATTACCTCAAAAACATGAGAGAGCTACAAAAAACCAAGAATAATATTACGCTCAGGGGGGCAATAGGAGGGCAAGGAAGTAAATTTCGGAAAGTTGTGATAGAACTTGCCATCCAAGATATTTTTAGAAATAAATAAATTTTTTAACCCATAATCAAATAAATAAAACTTATGAAAAAACAGGTGATGAATACATTTTTGATAGGGCTGCTTATAGCCTTGACTTTGCAGCCCTTTCAAGTCAATGCCCAAAAAATCAACAAAGAGTCGGAAAAGGTAAACTACATCAAACTGCCCTACCATAGGCTTCCGAGTGAAGTAAAAACGTATGCGGCTGGCATCATCAGTCAAAGTAATTATGGCAATAACTTCAACACAGAAGAAATGCAAAAAAAACTTCAAACACTCAATGGATACGAAGTAGCTGAAGTAAGTGAGGCTGATTTGCTCATAACCTTAGAAATGGAGGGAGGGCTTACTTTTTCAGATATTAAAGCCTTTGAGGGTACAAAAATTTATTATCCTGTTACCAGGGTGATTGGTGGCAGAGGTACACGCTACAACTACATGTATTACAAATACAAAATTGATTTACCCAAAGCTACCCTGACCATTACTGACACAAAAGGGAAAATGAAGCCCGTAGTGAGAGAACTTGGCTCAAAAGCGGTATCCGCTTACTTTGGAAATGATGTAACAATAGATAACCGTTACAGAACGGTAAGTTCACTAGAGACCGCTTGGCAAAAACAAAAGAATGAAGTGCTAGCAGGAAACGAAAGGGAGCGTTTTGAGCGAATGTTGATTCAGGCAAATCGGATATTGAAAGAATATTGCCTGCAAAAAGCAGATTTCTCACTTCAAATCGCATTCATACAGCCCTCTGGCAAAAACACACACGACTACACAGACTTTAATGAGGCTTCCAAGAAACTGAAAAGAGCGATTAAAGCCATTTCTTCTGATTATATAGGAACAGCAGGAAAGCTCATTCAGCCAAAGTATGAAGAAAGTAGGAAAGATCTTTATGAAGCCATAGCTACTTGGGAAAAAATGCTCGAGGAGTCTAACCCAGAAGATAAAAATGCAAGGGTAAATAAAAATGTAACCCGTGAAGTATATTTTCATCTTGCCAAAGCCTATTTCTGGGCTGATGATTATGCCAAAGCAAAAGAAAATTTTCAATCAAGAGTGCTTGATTTTGACAAAACAATTGATGTTGGTGAAGGCATAGATAACTTCAAACGGCTCATAGATGAGCAAGAGAGGAGATACCTCCGAAATGCTTGGCGCGACATCTACATAAATGATGGAGAGGTAGTATCTTCTGAAAGCAAATCAAAAATTAGAGAAAAGGTAGAAGAAATGAAGTCAGAAAGCACTGAAGTAGATAAATCTCAGTTTGCCATCATTCACTTTTATATGCCAAAAGCTTTCAGTGGCAGTGCTGTGTATGGTGTATTTATGAATGATGAAAAAATAGACGAAGATATAGCAGGTGGACAAAGAATAGACTATAAAATGTACTCTACGGGTGGTTTAGTTCTCACTACACAGAAACTACTTGATGATGGAGAGGAATCAGATGAGGCAAATAATATAAAGGAATTGATAATAGACATTCGCTCAGGAGAGGAATATTATGTAAAGATAGGTTCTGGTGGAGGGCTTAAATTGATGACAGAGACAGACGGTAAGAAAGATGCTAATAAACTCAATGTACTGCCCGACGAATTGGAAGAAGACATCAAAAATCCTATTCCTAATCTCAGTATTTCATTTATGACAGATTATTGAAACATAAAAAGACGCTCGGTATTGCCATCATAGCAATACCCTGCGGTTATATAGGATAAAAATTTGGTACGGGTACATTTGCTTGTACCCAATTTTAAATCTAAAAAAAACTAAAAATAAGAGGTAACAACTCACTCCAAAAAACACTAACTAATAGAAGCAAGAGTTTGATTTACAATGAGTTAGATTTAACAAAGCCATCTCTTGTATCAGATTGCAGTCAATCAATTTTTACATAAAAGCGAACGCCGAAAAGCTTTAATAGAGTAGGCATAATTATTTAATTTTTTATACACAATGAAAAGCTATTTTAAATTACTGTTATTTGTTTTCTTGTTTGCTGCTTCACAGTCAGCCTTTGCACAAGCTAATATTCGTTTAGGGCTTGCTGGTCCAAGTGGAGATGTAGGAAGCCAATTAAAAGGAGGGGCAGGCCTTGAAGTCTCTTGGACAACGCAAAATGTTTTTGATTTTGAAGGGTTATCGCTTGGTGGTACTATCGGATATTATTCATTTGCCTATGAAGATTTTGAAAGTATCAACTTGAACATCATTCCTATCTTGGGTATTGCAGAATACAACTTTTTAGAAGGCAACTTCCGCCCGTATATAGTAGGTGGCATTGGATACTACTACCGTTTTCTTTCAGATTCTGACTCTGCACTGTTGACAACTTCGCCTTTTGGTATAAAGCTCGGGGGTGGCATTAGGTATGGATTTGGGGACAGTTTCGGTTTGACTGGTGAGTTGGCATACAATATTGCTGGAAGCAGTAGCTATGCAGTTATTGGTGGAGGTATCTACATCAAGTTATAGACTAAAACACACAACACAAATTATCAAAGGACTTTCCCTTCAACAAAGGGGAGGTCTTTTTGTATTTCAATAAACTAACTCTTTTACCATGATACACCCTAGATATTATCTCTTTTTATGTTACTTATTGGTAAATAGTTTACTACTTCAAGCACAGACCTACCCCATATTCGAGGAAGATTTTGAAGATAATCGGAATAATTGGTTACTGGGAGAACGTGCAAAAACAGATGCTTTTATAGAAAATGGCGTTTTCTATTTTGAAGGCAAAAGAGAACGCTATAACTACTCCCGAAGAATAGAACAAGGCTACCTGCGTGAAAACCAAGATTTTGAAATAGAAATACGCTTACGCCAAGTCTTGGGGACTAACCGCAGGGGGTATGCCCTCGAGTGGGGTGGCACTAGCATGGAAAATATTTTTCATGAATTTTGGCTACGCAATGACGGAAGCTACGCCATTGATAAATTTGATGAAAATATGGGTGGTTTTACAGATTATGTAGCTTGGACTCGTTCATCACTCATCAAAATCAATGATTTTAACATACTGACTGTAAGAAAAATCAAAGACAAAGTATATTACTTTATCAATGGAGCAGAAGTATTCAATATGTACTTTACAGGATTGTACGGCAACGAAGTGGGCTTTATCACTCCCCCGCTTTCTGCCATAGAAATAGACTATCTCAAGATTAGTACCCTCACCAATGCCCCGCAGCCCGTCATACCAAAAGCTGCCGTACCCAATGTGTGGGTAGTGTTGGTAGGCATTGCAAACTATAACCAAAAAGCAACAAATATAAAGAACTTGGACTTTACTGTCAATGATGCAATAGCCATGAAAAACTTTTACTTGAGTTCTAATGGAGGTGGAGTACCCGAAGAAAATATCATACTTCTAACAGACAAACAAGCTACCAAAGAAAATATCTTAAATACACTCAAAGATAAGTTTTTCAAGGCACAAGAAAATGACTTGATTGTCTTTTACTTTGCTGGACATGGTACTGCAGACGATAACAATGAGCTATATTTGATACCTCATGTTTACAAAGAAATAGATGATTTTGAGTTTGCTATCCATTATAAAGAAATAGAAAAAATATTTATGCAGTCAAAAGCCAATAAAAAACTTTGGATAATGGATGCTTGTCATTCTGGCGGTGCTTTGGCTGAGAGAAAAGGAACCATTCAAGAGGTTTGGCGTGATTTGGGAGAGAGAGATATAGCCGTGATTACTTCCTCTAATGTGGGGCAAACTTCTCTAGAAGCATCTGAAATTAAAAGGGGGGTATTTAGTTACTGCCTTACAAGAGGGTTGATAGATGAGGCAAATAAAGCCGATGAAGACAAAGATGGTTTTATTAGTATTTTAGAGCTTTTCAATTATGTAAAAGTTGAAACAACAGAAAAAGCACTTGAATTGAGAAATCATAAACAGACTCCCCAAATAGACGGAAAATTCAATATACGCCTGCCTATTGGAGAAGTAATCAAAGAAAACTAAAAGAAAGTACCTTCCCCTCAGGTACTTTCTTTTTGCTCAAAAGCCGAAGCCAATATTTTTGCCCTTGACTTGCCTACTACCTGTTCCAATTCTTCTAGAGAGCTTTCTCTAATTTTTTTGACACTCTTGAAGTGGCGAAGCAGTTTTTCGGCAGTGGTTTTGCCTATGCCTTCAATTTGCTCGAGTTCTCCTATGAGGCTGCGTTTGCTACGTTTCAAGCGGTGAAACTCAATAGCAAAGCGGTGTGCTTCATCACGGGCTTTCTGGATAAGTTTCAATGCCGAAGAACGCTTACTGATATGTAGTGGCACATCATCTTCGGGCAGGTAAATCTCCTCCAAGCGTTTGGCAATGCCTATGATAGGGATTTGCCCATACACGCCCACTTCTTTTAGCGCAAGACAAGCCGAACTCAATTGTCCTTTGCCACCATCTATGATGATGAGGTCGGGCAATTCCTTTTCTTCTTCTAGCAGGCGTTTGTAGCGGCGCGTTACTATCTCTTGCATAGAAGCAAAATCATTAGGTCCCTCTACAGTTTTGATATTAAAATGTCGGTACTCCCTTTTGAGTGGTTTGCCATTTTGAAAATACACCATAGAAGCCACGGGGTCAGTTCCCTGAATGTTAGAGTTGTCAAAACACTCAATATGCACAGGCGGCTTGTCCATTTGCAGGGCTTTTTGGAGTTCTTGCACAGACTGCACTGGCTCGTCAGGAGAAGATTTTACGTACATTTTCATTTTCTCACGCTTATAGACCAGCGCATTTTTGATAGAAAGGTCAAGTAATTTCTTCTTATCTCCTATTTTAGGGAGTGTGTAAGTGAGTTCAGGGGCTTCTTCAGGACTAAGGGCAAGGTTGGTGATGATTTCTTTTGCTTCGCTTTGGTGTGTGTGTCGAAGGTCGAACATCACAAACTCAAGAATATCCTCATCAATTTCATCTAGTTTTTTCTTGATGTGTACGTTTTGAGAATGGATAATTGCTCCATTCTTAATTTTGAGATAGTTTACAAAGGCATCTTTTTCTTCAGATACAATAGAAAACACATCAAGTTCTTGGATACTCGGATTGACCACCAGCGATTTGCTTTGAAAGTCCTCGAGACGCTCTAGTTTTTGTTTATAGATTTGTGCTTTTTCAAACTCTAAGTTTTCAGCGCATTGTAGCATTTTTTCTTTGAAATAGGCTTTGGGCGTAGCCAAATTGCCTTTTAAGATGTGGTGTACCTGTTCCATATCGCTGTCATAGTCAGCTTTGCTTTGTTTGCCTACGCAGGGCCCTTGGCAGTTGCCTATATGGTACTCAAGGCAGACCTTGAATTTCTGTGCTTGGATATTTTCTTGTGTCAGATTGAGGTAGCAAGTTCTGATTGTATAAAGCTGATGCAGTAAATCCTTTACGGTGTTCATGGCTTGCAGCTTGCTGTAAGGCCCATAGTATTTACCCTCTTTATTTTCGGGCTGTCTTGTTACAAAAAGCCGTGGAAACGGCTCATTGCTTATACATAAAAAAGGAAAAGTCTTGTCGTCTTTCAGTAAAATATTATACTTGGGTTGGTGCGTTTTGATGAGTGTGTTTTCAAGCAGCAGTGCTTCTTGTTCTGTATTGACTACAGTATATCTAATACTATGAATGAGCGAGACCATTTTGCGGGTTTTGTAGCTATGTTGTTTAGATTGATTGAAATAGCTACTGACCCTGTTTTTTAGATTTTTGGCCTTGCCTACATACAAGATTTCATCTTGACTATCATAATACCTGTAGATGCCTGGTTGTTGAGGCAGATTTGTTACCAACTCTTTGAGATGTTCTTTGATTTCCATACACTATCAATCACTAAAAATATTTACTGCCAAAACAGCCCTTATGACTTTCTTGTTTTGCTGTCTTGCAAAGATAGGAAGCTATATAGTAAGATAGGGCAATTCAAATTTACCTCTTCACCAAAAATTTATATGACCTTGGCATTATTTCCAAAAGTCATCATTTAATTTATCGTAGCCTCTTTGTTTGTAAAACTTCACAAATTCAGTATTATCGGCAGAAGGAAACTCATTAATGATTTCTTCACTAATTGATTGCAGGAGTTTATCGCCTATGTTATTTGAGAAAACACCTCTGAGTGCTTTTTCATACCAATTAATTAGCTCTGATTCAGTGATAATGCTTTGTATTCTTGAACGCCACCCAAGCTGTGTCAATAAAGAGTTGATTACAACTTCTTCTGAGTCTTTACAGACAATTACAATTCTATCTGAGGTTACGGTGCTGACTATCTCCTCGGCCAATTTTTCATTGAGAGAAAGATGTTTGATAGTGTAAATAATTAGTTGATAAGTTTTTTGTTATATTCAAACGCCCAGA
>CAYZQI010000172.1:0-9288 GCA_964480455.1 uncultured Cytophagaceae bacterium | reverse complement strand
TGATTTCTGGTAATTTATTCATCTATTTCGGATGTTTTTTTAAATAGAGCACAACAACTTCATTTACCATAGATTTATCATACCTCAATACCTAAGGTGTTCAAACACAGATATTTAGCCCTGAATATTCCAAGCAATCATTGCCTCTACGGTAGGGCGGTCAAGAGGTTTTTCAAGAGATGGTGACGATTTTTTTAATTTTTTAATCAAGTAGGCTTGTGCGGGGGCTATCCAAGTCTGACTTTCATCATCAAGGTATTGCTGTAAGAGTGCGATTTGGTATAAATCAGCCAAACGTTCAAACATAAATTTAGCACTAAGTTCCATAGTATCTCTATCTGTGTTGAGAAGTGCCTTAGCAATCTCTGTTACTTTTGTGAGTTCTTGATTTAGGTATTCGTTTTCTTCTAAAATTTTTGCGAATTGTTCTCCTATTTGTTGTATCATTAATGAAAAGCCATTGGATTTCATAGAAGCTCGCAGCATATCTAGCACCATAATATTGCCTGCACCTTCCCAAATAGGCAGCACCATTGTATCGCGCATGAGTTTAGGCATTATGCCGTCTTCTATGTAGCCCATACCGCCCATAAGTTCCATTGCCTCTCTGATGAGATAAACACCCGCCTCGGCAGCAGTTTTTTTGACCATAGGGGTAAGCAAACGTAAGATTTGGGTTTGTTCTTCATCACCATTGTCTGCCAAATCTAAGGCACGGATTGCCTCCCAAGCCATATAAAAATTAGCAGTGTAAATAGAAGAAAGCTCTGTAAGTTTTTCTCGAATCAGGGCATGGTTAAGAGCTTCTGTACCAAAAGTGGTTCTGAAGTTCAAAAACTGATAGACCTCAATCAAGGCACGGCGCATTTCTGAAAGTGAGCTTTGTGCATTGTAGAGCCGTGAGAGGTTAATCATGTCTGTCATTATCTTGAAGCCTTCTCCTTCCTCTCCTATCAGCTTGCCCACAGTATCTGTCAAGATACACTCTGCACTTGCCATGGAGCGTACACCTAGTTTGTCTTTGAGGCGAACGATGTTCATTTCGTTGGGTGTACCGTCTGGTTTTTGTTTTTCTATCAAAAAAATAGATAAACCTCGTGTACCTTGTATTTCAGGATTAGTACGGGCAAGGGCGAAGATAATTTCTGCATTGGCATTGCTACAAAACCATTTTTCACCATTGAGCAAGTAGTATTTCTCTTTTAAGTGCGTAGCACTCACCAAGTTAGCACCTACATCAGAGCCTCCAGCTTTTTCAGTCAGAAACATAGCACCAGTATAAAGTTCTTCCAGTTTATCGGTATAGATATGCTTCAGGAGGCGTTCTTTGTCTTCGGCTTCGCAGTGCAGGTCTATGAGGCGTGCTACGCCGTCAGTCATACAGAGTGGGCATGGTAGCCCCCCTTCACTCATTCCGAATAGGAAGAAAGAAGCAAAGCCTAGTCGGTGAACTTCTTTTTGAAACTGCTCTCGTAGTTTGGGTTGCCATTTCACACGAAACATCTCGGAGCGAAGTGCAATCTCGGTGAGGGTATGGTAAGCGGGGTGAAAGCGGATATGGTTGATGGTTTCACCCAACTTATTGCGCCTGATAAGTTCAGGAGATTGTTTATCGGCTATGAGTGAGAGTTCGTCCATCACTTGAGCAGCTTCTCTGCCTAGAGTTTGCCATTTGTTGTGCATATAAGCAAAGCCTTCGGCAGAAATATATTTTTTTAAGAAATGTTGTAAAATCAAATCACTCTCAAAAAAATTTTGGCTAGGTGAGTAATGCTTGCTCAATACCCTATTTTGAGAATGATTTTCGGTAGTTTTAGGAAAATCACTTGTCAAATTCATTGTATCATTCATATTTTACATAATTAAGACTTTATTAAGTTATGATTGCGTAAATTTAAGATTTTTTTTTAAGAAATGCTTTATTTAGCGATTGATGTTTATCTGATTGCTTGTTTGAGTTGAAATGAGTGGTTATTTTATCCTGCCCCTAATCACCAATGAAGCTGATAATACAAATACACAGCTAAAAAAAGTGTAAAGCCATAGAGTAACTGCCCAAGCGAACCGATTTGTAATAGTATTTCAAAAGTATGCAAGCCCAATGCTGTAAAATTAATCAGTAGTGTGCATAGCATTAGATAAAAAAGAAAAAATGATTTTCTTCTTTTTTAGTTGTAAAAAATATCAGCATGATTCCTGAATACTTAATAATCAGATAAACCAAAAGCGCATTGACCTCAAGCAAAAAATATAAAATCAAATAGGTAGAAAAATTTATACTCGTAGGCGCAAGCAAATACATCAATAAAAGTAACAGAGGGCTATCCAAGCACATCAAAAAGAGCATGGCTTGATTCCCTCGATAAGGGATTGAGCTAGAATAAATCATTCCTAATATCCATATACTCCAATCCGCCCAACCCAACAATGCCATCAGGGATTGTACCTTGCAAATTTGCCACTACATAACCTATCACTGCCAAGCCTGGAAGCAGGGCAACATTGAGGTAAAAAATAAATTTGAGAACTTTGGTAATGGGTTTGTCAGTTTGTGGGCTCATAAGCTAAAAATTTTATTGAATCCCCGAAAGTACACTGCTGTATTCTTCTACACGCCATTTGCCATTGACTTGAATAGCACGAATAGGGCGATTACTGGCTGCACCTGCTGTTCTTACAAAAACTTTGGTGCTAGTTTCGCTCACTTGTTTGCTCGGAAATTCTATTTTGAAAGGTTGTGTGGCTGTATAGGCATTGCTGGGCGTTGCCCCTTTGAAATAGGCATTTGCCAAATTGGGATAGCGTTCGAGTTGTTCTACAATGCGGGCATATTCTACATCTAGCAAGGCACGCCCCTCAAAACGGTTGGTAGCATTGCTGGCTTGGCTGGCATCTTTGGTAGCTGCTCCTCCGCAAGCGGTGATAAGTGCTTTGCTTCCCTCAATGGGGTATTGGCGGTAGATGTGCATTGCCAAGAGAAACATGGCTGCTGCCCCTTCGGGGGTATCGTCTATTTGTGCTTGGGTTTCTTTGAAGCGTTGAATGTGATAAGGTAATTTATCCAATTCAATCACTATGACATCTGCTCCCGATTGATTTTCGGTCAATACTTGGGCGTTTACGGCTTCGCCCAAGGGTACATTTTCTTGAATATCACTCGTGCAAGCATACAACAATGGCAGTAAGATGATAAATTTGAAGCAATTTGTTTTCATAAGTCAATTATATTGAGTTGTTTTTAATACAGTGTTTGGCACATTTACCAAACACTGAGTAAGATATTGAAGTTACTTGCTCCTAAACATAGTGAGAGCAGGGTTAGATTTTAAGGATTGGGCAAGGTCGTTGTAATCTCACCAAAAGAAACAGGCTCTTCTTTGTCGCCCATATTTTCAAATTTGACGAATACTACGCCCATCTTTTCATCTACGGAGCTTACAGTCGCGTCTTTGTAGCTACCCACAAAGACCGCCTTTACTTTATCACCTGCTTTAACATTTATTTTTTGAGGGATAGCCATACAATCTTTTCGGTCATAGACTGCCATTTTTCCTGCAAAGCCAATGGTCAGTACTTTGCCTTCTGCTATACTCACTACTTGGACGGAGTTCCATTTGCCATTGGCTTTGGCTGCGATAGTGCTACCTGGTGCAAAGTTTGCCAACTGTACGAATGAGTCAGGCTTTAACTTGTATTCAGTTTGTCCTATTCCTTTGCCACTTTTGCTGTCTTTGGCAGGGTTTGTCCAGCTCAAATCTAAGTAGCGTACTGTCGGTTCGGCAGGGTTGGCGGCTTCTGTTACAATGGCACGCTGCATTCCTGAGCCTGTCTGCCACCAAGTAAGTACAATATCGCCTACTTTGGCAGTCTGCCCTTTAGGAATGGGAATTAGCATAGAATTAGGCATCATTTGTTCGCCATCAAAGGTAAACTTTACTTGTGATTCTACTTCGCCTGGTGCGTTCATTTCGGCAGTATAAAAGATGTAAGTTTCTTTGGTAGGGTCTTCTTTTGCGATTTTATCTGTCCACATCTTGTAGCTAGGGCAGAGTACATACTCGCCTTCCTTTGCAATGGTTTTGACAGTCGGAAAATCAAAGGGAGTCATTCCTGCGGCTAACTTCTCGGCTGTTGGCATCTCTTCTTCTTGTACCTCAGAGGTTGCCTCAGTGCTGTCTGTATTAGGAGTTTCTTCTGTGGCTTCTTCTTTACTACCACCACCGCAAGCACTAAAAGTGAACAAAAGTGCAAAAATGAAAGGGGTTAAAATGTTTTTTTTCATTAGATTAAGTATTTAATTAAAAAAATAATAGTATTTCACAATATAAAAAATGTTTTTTAGAAAAAAAATAAATAATAACAAATCTATTCACACTAGGTTTTTGGTTATGTTTAGTGATTTTGTATGGGGTGCAAGTCAAATTTCCCTTTTAGCCACCTCAACCTTTTCCTCTCCACAAGAGAGGGAAGAAGGAAGTCAATTTGACTTGCACCCTTTTGTATAGTAATCCGAAGCTCACTAAACAGGTACAAGAATCTATTTCTAAAAATATTTTATATACTCTTGTGCAACGGCTAAAGCGTGTTTTTTGAGCATCTCTTTGTCTGCCACTTCTTTCCACTGAGCCAAAGTAAGATTTTTATAGACACTTGGAAACACAGTTACTTTTAGGTAATTGACATCATTGCGGAAGTAAAGCATCAACTCATGTTTCTTGTTCTCAATTGTATCTTTTGGTGTTTTAGGTTCAAACCAATGGATACGAAAAAAGAGATGCGCCTTACGCCCATCGATTTCAACTTCTTCACCTTCATAAAGATAGCCATCGGTTTTGCGTTGGTCTTCTTTATAGAAATATTGCATACCTTCCAATTCTTTGTTTCGCCCTTCTTCGTTCATTTCTATTTTAGTAGCTGTAGTATTTTTCAGACTACTCAATTGGATATTGATAATCAGATTTGCTTTGTATGCAAGTGTATCTTTCAAGCGATAACCTGCATTACAGTATTCTTCTCCGATTTGTTTGTAATTAAAGGTATAAGGTTCTGCAATACTCTCTTTAAATAACTTGGTAAGCAATTCTTTGTCATTAAAGGCTTCAGAGATTACTTCTGATGCTTCTGGAGCAGGGTTTTCAGTAGTAATGCTGTCAGTTTGCGTTTCTTTTTTTTCTTTTTGACTACCACCACAAGCAAACAAAGTAGTAGCAAATACGAAGAGGAAGAGATTTGAAATATGTTTTTTCATTGTAATAATTATTATCGATTTTAAAATTAATTTTGTGAAGCTGTTTGTGTAGATACAAGTAGTTTGTTGAACTAAGGAACGATGATTAAATAAATTAACCTTTTTGTATTTGTAAATTATTGATAGTCAAATACTTTCTTAAATTAACAATTAATAACTCACCATTCCTAATGTGCTAAATTCATCTAAGAAATTTTTAAATGCACGATAGTTTGTGTATGAAATAAATTTGGCTTTATTTCAAAGGGACTGAAAAACTGCCTTTGACTGTTGTTTTGCCACTTTTATCTGTTACATCTATTGTTCCACATACTTTATCCTCACCGAGATAGGTAATTTCAGCTTTGCCTGTGGGTAGATTCAAGGCATACATTTTGTCTTTGGTACTATAACTTGCTACCAAAGCATCTGCTTTGCCAAAACCTTCAGCCGAAATATCGTAACTTTGGGCTGTAATTGTAGAGCCACCTTTGCCACTGAAATTGATAATCAATCGTATTTCGCCGTCTTTGGCGGGGTCGCTGACATAGCTTCCTTCTTTGGAATAATTGGATAAGGTCAATATCAAAGCAGGATATTTCCCATTCTCAGATTCCATCATATCGCGGTAGATTTGTATGCCTTTTACCTCAAAGTTTTCCAATTTAAAATCACCTTCACCTGTGAGGGCGATTTTGGTTTCGGTGCAAGTATCTTCTTTGCCCGAAATCTCACTTTTGGGAGTTTCGGTCTCGGTTTTTGTACTATCTTCTGAGGTATTTTCTGTTTTTTCAGCACCACCACAGGCTACGAGGCTAAGGCATAAGCCTAAGATAAAGAGATATGAGCGATTATTTTTCATTATTTTGATTATTTTAGAATTTGAAAATTATTTACAATTAATGATTTAAAATATTATTGAGAAATGAAGTCAGTTCATCAACACTGCTTAGATGTTGGGTTTTCGTCCATTCGTCTGCGTTATAAGCATCTTGCTCGGTTTCGGTAGCTAAAAATTGTAGCTTATCAGGGCTTTGCGTGATGCTAATTCTGCTACGAGTACCTGCTGCATAATTGCCTAACTCCGTTTCGTAAACTTTTCCTCGCAAAATATCAGCAATGATTTGCGAGATTTTATCATTTTTTGGACTCATTGACTGTCAGATTTTATTTTTGACTAGCGATAAAATCTATCCAAGTGTACTTTCAAGGCTGCAAATTTGACTTGCAGTAATGAGGCTATGTTGGCATAGCGGCGGTTAGTTGTAACATCTGGAATAGTAATGACTTTCAAAGAACGTACATTGCTGCCTTCTGTAACTCGCCCATTGACGGTGCTGCTAGTAGTTACATCAGGAATAGTAATGACTTTCAAAGATCGCACATTGTTACCTTCTGTAACTCGCCCGTTGACGGTGCTGCAAGTGATGACCAAACTATTATTTTGATAGGCAACAGTAAGTTGCTGACGCATATCTATTTCATAGATTACTTTCCTATAACCGGTTGGCTGACCAAATCCATCTAGTGTAGTGTAATACCAAAGTGCATATTTCAGCACACGGGTCTTGGGCTTACTGCCAGGCAGTCCTTGTCCGTGAAAAAAACACTCCCGAAGTTCAATCATTTTTCCACTGTTAAGACTTTTATTAGACTCAGCAGGTGCAAAAGCGAGGTTTTTGATGATGTCATTTTCTGTATCTAAAATCTGAGCATTGGGTGTTTGTGCATTGACCTGCACACAGAAAACCAAGAATAAACAAGCAAAAATTAGTTTTTTCATTGGAGTAAAAATTAAATTGTTGAGAAAAATATTTGAATTACATTATAAGTATTGCCCGTGAACTAGGCTTCTCGAGCGAAGCTAGAGCTTCGCTCTACAGTGTTTAGTAATACCAGTAAATCATTACTTGCTGATTGCCAGATACACGGGGGATAAGCACTCTGCCGTTCATGGTTACTTTTGCTCCTACGGGAATATTTTTAGTTTCACTTTTTTCATTCACACTCACAAAAAATCCATGTCTGCCTGCTTCTTTGCCTGCTCCACCATCTTCCCAAAGTATCTCGATGTGCGCCGTTTTATTGCGCTGATTGTCTAGTAAAAAAGTGCAAGACGCTTTTGGTCCTTGGTAGGCTGCCATATAGCCGTCAGTAGAGCGTTTGGCTATTTTGTAGCGTTCTTGGTCACGTGGGCTCATACTTTTGAGCATTTCTTCTTCTTTTTCTTCTGAAACTTGCTGCCCTGCAATAGACTCTTTGTCTTTGTATTCTTGGTAGAGGCCTGTAAGCATTTCATAGACTTGCTCATAGCGTTCTTTAGATTCAGCATCGAGTGTGATTAAGAAATAGCCTTTTGCACCCGTAATTTGTAAGTAATCACTGCCTTTTTGCTTGGCAGTTATCTCAAAGTTGATTTCTATAATGTGTTCACCTTCGGGCAATCCTTTCAATACTTGAGCTACTTGGCGGGCGGTGTTGCGTGCCAATACATTTTAATAGGCTTCACGCTCTTTGCTAGCACTCGGAAATTTGCCATCTTTTTGGTAAGCCAAAGTAAAATTTTCAAAGAATAATTTTTCTGGAACAACTGCAATCACCAAATCATTGGTATTAAAAGCATCTTTTACATAGTTTTTCATTTCTACTCGGTGGCTGTTTTCCTCCTCTGCGCCATTGGCTTTGGCGGTTATTTTAGCACGGTAATACTCCAAGTTGCTATCATCAGGTTTGGGCAGGTATTCTAAAATATTTTTAGGCAGTTTGAAGCGTGTATAGATAAAGTCCTTTCCTGTAAATTCACTCACCTCCTTGTCTGGGGTATTAAAATCATTGGTAAAGGTGAGGTAAGCAGGAAATTCTGCAGTAGTGCTGGCAGGGTTTGTTCCTGTTTTGCTTAGGACTTGTACTTTGTTTTCTTGTTTTAGTTTGGCAAGTAGGGCTTGGAGTTCTCCTTTTTTAGAAGGTTTATTTTGATTATTGGTTTGTTGGCTATTGCCCTCAGCAGAGGTGTTTTTAGGCTCTTCCTTTTTGGGCTCTTCTTTCTTCTTCCCTCCTATTTTGTCTTTTACTTTGTTGAGGTTAATTTGGGCTTGTGAGAAACTAAGTGTTCCTACAAGCAGCAACATGGTTAATAAAAAGTGTAAGTTCGTTTTCATTTTTTTATTGGGTTTAAGTTTTGATTCAATCACTGAACAAACTTACGCTGGTAAGAAAAAAAACAAAAAAATGAGGGTGGACAAAGCGTGGACAATTCATAATCATTTGATTATGAACATTTTAGAGATAGACTTTTGATGGATTCAAGACTAGATTTTTGGTTTTAGCTTGTATGAATTACGAGCAAAAGAGATATGTTATCCTTGGGGATAACTCAAGATGAATTCTTGCAAGGCTGTTTTCTCTTGTTCTTCTAAATTTTTACGCAATCTGTAGCGGCTTTTTTTGACAGATTCTGGATTCACGCCCAGTAGGTCGCCAGCTTGAATATCTTTCAAGCCTAGTTTTTCTACAGCACAAAGTTTGATTTCGTTGCTTGAAAGCTGTGGGAAATTGGTTTGTAATTTTTGGAAAAACTCAGGATAAATGCTTTCAAAATCTACCCTAAATTTCACCCAATCATTATCCGTGGAGATGCGTGCTTGCAGGAGTTTCTCAAGACTGGCTATTTTTTGCTGGTTTTGGTCATTCTGAAGCATAGCCAATTCTTCTTGAATCTCAAGAATGAACTCATCTTTTTCTAGTACACCTGTTGCAAAGCTAATGAGTTCTTGCTCCTTGAGCTGTAGTTGAGCTTGTGTATTTTTGAGTTGGAGTTGCTTTACCCTGATGATGGCAAGAGCCAAACCAATCAAAACCAAGATTACAGCAAGCGAAGCATACAACAAGAGTAGTTTGCGTTCATTTTGAGAGTGTAGCAATTTATTTTCTTGTTCTTTTTTTTCGGTTTCGTATTTGGTTTGCATTTCAGCTATTTGCTTGCTTTTTTGCTCAGAAAAAACAGAATCTTTTAAGTTGTAGAAATTATAATGGTCATAATACATTGAAATTCAACGTACTAT
>CAYZQI010000171.1:0-9342 GCA_964480455.1 uncultured Cytophagaceae bacterium | reverse complement strand
TGAACTATACTATTTTGCCCTAATTGTACAAATTATTTATTATTCATTCCTAAGGCACTTAAAAAGCAAGTCTTAAAAACTTTATACAATAGCTTGGCCGAAGGAGGCTACTCGGTCTTTGGCTTTTATGATGTACTCCCCGAAAAAATAAAAACCTCACAATCTGGTTAAAGTCCCGAGCTATAACAGCGTTGGGGGTTTCACCACAAACGAATAACAAAAAGATGCTGCATTGCATTAATTTACTAACTGCCACACAAACAATTGCCTCAAATACACCAAGATTGCCAAATTTGTATTAATTTTGCCATACTTGTCTGACTACAAAAACCAAAAAGATAAGTTTCTATCTAACGTCAAAATAATACAAAGTACTGAGAATGTTAAAATTAGACTACAATACCCAACTCCCCAACCTCATCTTAAGAGAGTACGGACGCAATATCCAAAAACTGGTTTCTTATGTTGTCAATATAGAAGACCGCGAAGAACGCAACCGCTTTGCCTATAACCTCATAGAGCTTATGCGCCAAATCAACCCCAACACGCGCGACTCACAAGATACCCAAAACAAACTCTGGGACGACCTCTACATTATGTCGCGCTTCAACCTTGATGTGGACAGCCCTTACCCTATGCCCGAAAAGGAAAGCATTGGCAAAAAACCCAAGCCCATGGCTTACAATACCAACGAAATTACGTTTAGACACTACGGCAGAAATGTAGAACTACTCGTACAGAGAATTTTTGCCACCGAAGACCCCGAAGAACACTATGACGGACTAGTAAAAATAGGTAAGCTCATGAAAACACTTTACCTTACCTGGAACAAAGACAGCGTGCAAGATGAAATCATACTAGGCCACATGGAAAAACTAGCAAAGCAAAAAATACAGCCCGAACTCAGAGAACGACTCATAGCCGAAAATGCACTAGAGCTTGCCAAAAAAGAGCGTAAGAACATACCCCAGCCAAAATCTGGCAATAATAATAGCAAAAAGAAAAAGAAAAAATAACAGGGCTTTGCATTCACTGACCGAAGCCCACCTAACAATTACCTAAAAATCATATCAACACATGGCTTCTATTGAAGTAATAGGCGGAAAATCACTAAAAGGAGAAATCACTCCACAAGGGGCAAAAAATGAAGCCCTGCAAATACTCTGTGCGGTATTACTCACCAAAGAGTCCGTCACTGTTCACAATGTTCCAGCCATCAGAGATGTCAGTAAATTGATAGAACTCTTGGCAGACATGGGGGTGAAAGTAGAAAAACTAGCACAAGGAAGCTATACTTTTACCGCTAAGGACCTAGACCTCAACTACCTAGAAAGCAATGCCTTCCGACAAAAAGGAGCAGCACTCAGAGGCTCCGTGATGGTGCTAGGACCACTGCTTGCACGCTTTGGCAAAAGCCGTATCCCAAAACCTGGAGGTGATAAAATAGGCCGCCGCCGCCTAGATACACACTTCTTGGGCTTTCAGAAACTGGGCGCAAAATTTAATTATGATGAGGTAGCAGGAGTCTATGACATAGATGCCTCGCACTTGCAAGGTACTTATATGCTGCTTGATGAAGCCTCTGTAACAGGAACTGCCAATGTGGTGATGGCAGCCGTGCTTGCAAAAGGAAAAACCACAATTTATAATGCAGCTTGCGAACCTTACCTCCAGCAACTCTGTACTATGCTCAATCGCATGGGAGCTAACATCACAGGTGTAGGCTCTAACCTCCTCCAAATTGAAGGGGTAGAAAACCTAACGGGAATAACACATACCCTACTGCCCGATATGATAGAAGTAGGCAGTTTTATTGGCTTGGCAGCCATGACTCAGTCTGAAATCACTATCAAAAATGCTGGCATTGCACACTTGGGCATGATTCCTAACATTTTTCAGCGGCTAGGCATAGGGCTTGAATTTAAAGATGATGATATTTTTATCCCTGCCCAAGAACACTACGAAGTAGAGACTTTCATAGATGGTTCTATCCTTACTGTGGCAGATGCCCCCTGGCCTGGCTTTACACCCGACCTTCTGAGTATTATTCTTGTAACTGCTATCCAAGCAAAAGGAACGGTGCTTATCCACCAAAAAATGTTTGAAAGTAGGTTGTTTTTTGTAGATAAATTGATTGATATGGGCGCAAAAATCATTCTCTGCGACCCACACCGCGCCACAGTGATAGGCTTAGACAGGCAAATTAGCCTGAGAGGAATCCGCATGACCTCCCCCGACATCAGGGCAGGTGTAGCACTTTTGATAGCAGCCCTCTCTGCCAAAGGCACTAGCATTATAGACAACATAGAGCAAATAGAGCGTGGCTATCAGTATTTTGATGAGCGTTTGCGTGCTTTAGGTGCAGAAATTGTAAGACTTTAAAAAAGTAAGTGAGATATCGCGTGTGAGTAACTGGATTATTAAATTTTAATAAGTCGATAATCAGTATTTTGGCTAAACCAAAAGCTTGCCTTATTTTTGAAATAGAGCCAAATAATATGTTCATTGGTAGCTCAACCCGAGCTAAGATATTTTTTCTCTCAAAAACACAGGCGCACAAGAGCGATAAATACACCGAATAGGTAGAGAATCATTGATAATATACCACTAATAAATGAATTTATATCAAAGTTTACGTGATTTTTTTAAAGACATTAAATTGGTCTATAAATTTTCGTTTGCCTTTTTTTTAGTGGCATTGATTACTTTGGTAGCCATCGGTTTGTTCAGTTTTTATCAAGGGCAAAACCTACTCTCAGAAAAGGCTTTTGAAGTACTTGAAAACGTTACACGCCACAAAAAAGAAGGGATTGAAGATTATTTTGACAACATCAATAGTCAATTACTTACTCTTGCCAAAAATCCTAGTACTGTAGATGCACTCAAGGCATTTTCGGAAGGCTACCAAGCACAAGCCCCCCTCACAAGCCAAGAGGAAAAGCAAAAACTAGAAAAATTTTATGAACTAGACTTTATCAAAGTACTGCAATACAATCAAGTTAGTAATCTCTCAAACCGAAGCTATCTCCCCGCCCAACCTCAGGCACAAACCTTGCAATATAAATACTTAGCTAATAACCCCCACCCCATAGGCTACAAGCAGATGTTGCATACATCAGGGCAAACAGATAGCTACGACCAAGCACATAGCCAATACCATGAATCCTTTATAAAATACATCAATGAAATGCCTATTGATGACATCATGCTGATAGATATGGAAGGGAATGTGGTCTATACCGTCCTCAAAAGAACTGACTTTGCTACCAACTTCCTCAAAGAACCTTATAAAAATAGCCCATCAGCACGCCTCTACCGCCGCTTGAAAAAAAGAACTATTTTCTCTAAAAATGAAGAAATCACAGATTTTGAAGATTATGACTTTTATGAACCTAATTACTTCCATCCAAGTGCCTTTATAGGAATAGCACTCTATGACAATACCACAGGAAGCCAAAACAGAATAGGAGTACTCATCTTTCAGATAAGCGACCAAAAAATACAGCAAATTCTGACTAATCGTCAAGACTGGGAAACTGACGGGCTAGGACAAACAGGAGAATCTGCTTTGATAGGACCTGATTTTTTGATACGCAACAATACTAGGGGCTTCTTGAGTGACCCACTTACCTACACCCAAGATTTGCTCGATAGCAAGGTGGATACACTTGTAGTGCAGCAAATCCAACGCCTTAAGACTACTATTTTGCTGAGAGAATACAAAATAGAAGGTTCTATTCAAGCTATTGAAAATGGCAAATCAGGTAGCCAAACACGCACCGATTTTAAAGGCAATGAAGTGCTTGATGTATTTGCCAATATAGATATTATGGGCACAAGATGGGCTATCATTACTGAGATAGATGCCGAAGAAATTTTTAAAGCCGTAGGAGACCTAAGGTTTAATCTATTGACGATTGTGCTAGTGGTGTCAATAGTAATTGGTGTATTGGGTTATTCGCTTGCTCGAACACTCACCAAACCAATGGTAAAAATTGGCAAAGATATTTCTATGCTGGCACAAGGTACTTTCCCTAAACCTAGCTCACGCATCTACAAAGATGAACTAGGTGAAATAGATGCAGCACTCAACCGTTTGATTAGCAATATGCAAGAAGTAGCGTTTTTTGCCGAAAATGTAGGAGAAGGACGATTTGAAACTCCTTTTGAGGTAAATAGCCAGCAAGATGCACTCCGCAATGCACTACTCAAAATGCGTGATAACCTGAAAAAAGCCTCAGATGATGAAAAAATAAGAAGCTGGATGAGTACAGGCAGTGCTCTCCTCAGTGAAGTACTCCGAAAAAACGCAGACAGTCTGCAACACCTTGCCGAAGCTTGTATTGCCGAACTGGTTACTTATGTAGGTGCTAACCAAGGTGCATTTTTTATCTGGAATGAGGTACAAGAAGTGCTCAATATCGGGGCAGCTTTTGCCTACAATAAAAAGAAATACCTCAACATAGCTATCAAAGCAGGTGAAGGACTGATAGGACAAACCTACTTAGAGAGACAAACTGTTTACCTCTCCGAAATTCCTGAAGGATATACCAATATCCATTCAGGGCTAGGTAGGGCAGCCCCTTCATGTCTGCTCATAGTACCTATTCAAACTGCTGAAAAAGTACTCGGAGTATTGGAAATGGCTTCTTTCTACCGTCTCAAACAATACCAAATTGAGTTCGTAGAAACCATTGCAGAAAATATAGCTACTACTATGCAAAGTATTCATATCAACGAAGGAACCAAACGCCTGCTCATCGAGTCGCAACAAGCTACTGAACTCATGAAACGACAAGAAGAAGAAATGCGTAGCAGCTTTGAAGACCTCATCACCTCGCAAGAAGAAGTCAGAAAAAGACAACAACAACTAGATGAATTGCTGATGAAACAACTACTCAGAGAAAAACCAGAAAGCCAACAACAAACTAAGCCAAATTTTGAGAGCAAATTTGATTTGTCTAATTCAGGATTTAGTCAAAAAATTAGCGAAGCCATAGAAAGACAGAAAAAAATACTAGACCAAGCCTGGGAGAATAATAAAACACAAGAAGAAAATTTAAAGAACAAGGTTGTCAAAAGCGACCAAACAACAGATTATGATGAGAACCATCTTTCTTAAGATTCATCTTTTTATGAGGTCTATCTCTTGGAAAATAAAATAGGCTATCAAAAAAATGAATTCCTAAGTAAGAAATTGGCTATTTTTTGTAATTCATCAGTAATGAGTATCTTAGGAATGGTGAATTATTAATTGTCAATTGTTAATTTGAGAAAGTATCTGACTATCAATAACTTAAAAATGTCAAAAGGTTAATTTATTTAATTATTGTTCCTTATAATAATTGACTGTCCACTTTATTTAGCGTTCTTTACTCAAATACAAATCTATTACAACCCATTTCTTATTGACTACCTACTAAGGTGGTTTTTTCTTTGCCAATAAGGTAGGCAAGGGATAAACCATAGCTCAAACCCAAAGCCCCTTGTGTGCTGAAAGCGGCATCAAAAATCCATTTCTTCTGACGAATGCCCCCGCCAAAATGCAAATCGAAAGGTGCAGTACGTATGCCCGTACGCCCAAAAATTCCATTAGTAATCTGATACTCTACACCTGCCTTAAAACTTGCGGGATAATCTATGTCCTTTTCAACTTCCAAACTTAATAAGACGACCTCGGTAGGGGCATAAGATAACCCTGCCTTCACCACTACAGGCACTAGCTCATCTTCGGCAAACTCTGAGCGAAACTTAGCTCTATTGAAATTATAAATATGCGCCCCAAAACGAATCTGCTCGGTGAGCGTTACCAAGCCTCCTAGCTCAAAAGCAAAACTCCCTCTACTGCCCAAATCTTGCAAAGCTACTTGTAAATAGTTGATTTTCAGACCTATACTTGCCATATCTAGCTGATAGGCCGCTCCTGCACTTATCTTCAACTCATTGTAAAGTTCATCACCAAAGCGCGAAATCGTAAATCCTCCTGCACTTTTATTTTCTAAAATAGGCACAATAGCCCCCACACCAAAGGTCTGGAAAGGTGCAAAATTGAAACGATTTTCATAGGCTGCCAATACTGCCGTCTGTCTTTGCTGTGTTAGACCAGCTATATTGTTAAAAATAGCCCACTCATCAGCAAGCACTACTCCAATATTTGCCATGCCTGCTGACCTGCCTCCCAGAAGGGTATTGCTTGTCTGTGCTTTGAGGCTTGCCAAATCAAGAAAAAAACACAAAATGATAAAAAAAAATCTCATTGCTTCTAATGTTCATTAGTTTTTCCTAAGAAAATAAAAAAAGAAGATAATCACACAGCATTCATATTAAATTAATGTGAAGTTTAAGGAAAACAGTCTAGTCATTACTTCAATGTATTCACTCAACATATAAAAAAACCTCGCTGCCTTTAAAAGCAACGAGGTTTTGTATGTAATTACCAAAAAACAAGTGTTTACTTCACCATTCTGACCACTTGCATCGCTTCATTGCCATACTTGTAGCGGAGGTAATAAGTAGCACCCATTGGGATTTGGATTCCATTCATCTCAATCATCACACGGTCTGTAAAAGAAGGTATGCTGTGCGTGAATGGTTGGCTTTGATTATTGTAGATAATCTCACCTTCAAAACTTAATGACTGAGGTACTTCTGGCACAATCAGTTCAACAGTACTTCCTGTACCCCCTATTGGGTTGATAGGCCTTGCTGAAGATTGCATTACCTCAAAGGTAAATGAGATGGTTTCCTCAGCGAGTACATCGCCTTTTGCACCAGTTTGGCTATATGCTTTGGCAGTGAGGCTGTAAGTACCTGCTTCTGGTGTTCTACCATAGAAGTCGCCCTTCATATTATCCCCAAACAAGGCATAAGGAGCTATGTTTTCGTTTTGAGTATGATTGAAAGGTCCATTCATCATAAAACGAATACTCTTGGTACCTACGGGGAAGGTAGTCGCTTCCACATTGAACTGTGTCAGTTGTAAATCATTCACATTAAAAACATCACCCTCAGCTATCTCTTGTAGGAGTTGGTCTGTGTGTGCATTTACCAAGGTAAACTTGATGAGTGCTTCTTCTTCGGGGGCTACCAACTCAAAAGAGAGCGTAGTTTCGCCGAGTATGCTACCACTTAGACTGCTTCCTGAATAAGCCTTTACGGTCAGGGTATATTGGCCAGGTAGTGCTTCGCGTCCATTGAAATCTCCTGTATTTACATTGTCCCCAAAGAGTGCATAAGGGAATAGGTTTTCAGTTTGATTGTGCGTAACAGGACCTGAAAGTTCAAACCTTACGCTTCTTGTACCTTCGGGGAAGGTGCTAAGATTGACAGCAAAGTTACGGAAATCAAGTTCATAGACATTGTAAACATCTCCATCTGCCATACCTGCTGCTACTACTTGCTCATTGTCTGAGTTTATGAGGTCAAGTGCCATAGGAGCAGTTTCTACCAATCTTACAAAAGTAAAGCTGATATTGTCTTCGCAAAGTAAGCTACCTCCAGCTCTCTGCTGAGAGAATGCACGCAAGTTGAGTTGGTACTCACCTAAGTTGGCATGGCGACCATAGAAATCACCATTCATGTTGTCACCAAAGAGTGCATAAGGTGCTATGTTCTCAGTTTGTAGGTGTGTTCTTGCACCTGTAAGAGCCATTCTAACACTTTTTGTACCTTCTACCACTTGTGTAACCACTATATTGAAGTTTTCAAGATTCAAAGCATTCAAATCAATGCTTACGCCATCTTCTATGGTGGCAAGTACTTCGTCTGTATCAGCATTGACCAAGTTTACTACAATATCACAATCAAATTCAGGTGTTACGCAAGCTGCCAAGTCGCCCCAGCCCAATGTATTGTTAGACAGACTTTGTTTTACACTTGCATCAGCTACATCAAGTACACGGAAGCCATTTCTACGCAAAGATACGAGTAAATCGCCTGCACCATTGTCAAGGAAAGCCAAACCTGTTGGGCTTGAGAATGAACCACCAATCAAATTAGCAGTTGGGCTAGGCTCAAGATAGACTCTATAAAGGCTATTATTGTTGCCATTGCGTGCCAGCATATAAATTTCTCCCTTGCCATTGAGTGCTATGTCGCCACCTGTGATGTCAAGGTCAAGATTGGTATTGGTTGCGTTGTTCTTGATTTTGCCTAGGTCTGTGAAAGTACCATCTAGGTTTACTTTGTAGAGCTTATTGGTACTTTTAGAAGCTGCAAGCAATACATTGTCTTTTTCAAGGTAAGCTACTTGTGTGATGCCTGTAGGCAGTTTGTTGGCACTTGCCTCAGTGATTACATCAAAGAACAAACCGCTTGAAAGCTGTAGATAACCCATAGTACCGTCTTCATTGATGACATACAAATTCTGACCATTTTTATTGACCGCAATATGGTATTTTGATTTCGCAAAAGTATAGAACGGTGTCAGGGTATTGCTTGCCACATCATAAGTAGAAAGTGTAGCAGGTTCATCTGTTTCATAATTGAGTTTCAAGATGGCACACGCTTCGGGTCTTTCATAGCAGATAGGATTCAAGTTAATGTTAAAATCACCTGAAGAAGTCTGCCCTTCAAAAGTCCAGAAGAACCAAGCCGAAGCACCCAATTGAATGTTCTTACCATTGGCACCTTCACCGATTTGTAAGCCATACTGACCATTTTCGGGCATTTGGCTGAGAGCAATGGTGCGACCTGTGTAGTTTCCTTCTGCGTCTAGTTCTTTAACAGTAGCTCCCTCACCTAGTAAGAAGAGTTTCCAAGTATCGCTATCAATCGGTCCACCATTGCGTGTATAAGCAGCGTTTCTTAGTTCTTCTTTTGGCTCTGTGAGGTCATTTTTAGGCAAGTAAGGAGCAGAAACCTCCCAACGTGTACCTGCGAATGCTCCAGCTTGGAAGAAAGCAGTACCAGTAATGAGTGCTTCGCTGCCGTCAAGTTTGAAAGTTAGGCGTGCGCCTTCTTCAAAGGTCAATTGTGCATGTTGCCCATTGCCGTAGAAATCATGGAAAATCACACTATGATTGCGTGGTGAGTAAGCATATTCATCTGTTACGGCGTTGCTTGCCTCAAAAGATACTGTAAACTCATCACAAATCACTGGCGGTTGTACGCAAGCTGATGAATTGGCACTTGCCGTAGCAGTCCTGCGTGAACCATCTGGACCTTCTAATGTCCATACTAGGTTGTTGCCATCAAAAGGTATCTCAAAAGCAGCTACTTGGCGACCAGGCAAGAATGTAGTAGGCAATAAACCGTTTTGGGTATCAGGGCTTAGTTTGTTATTCTCACCTACGGCAATTTCAACAGTACCAGCATTTTCATTCAGATAGCCAAATACAGCAG
>CAYZQI010000170.1:0-9451 GCA_964480455.1 uncultured Cytophagaceae bacterium | reverse complement strand
GGGCATTGGGGCGGTATTCGGGCTGAGTCAAGAAAGTAGCCTGACTTTGAGTGAACAAATCTTGCCACGCTTGCGGAAGACTTTTAAAATTATGATGCGGGGCAGGGACTACCTCTATTTTGTCGCTGTGCTGCCCAAAAGGAAACAAGCCGTATTCCATCTTATCGGCAAGGGTGGTAAGCCTTCTCAAATCGCCTTTGCCCGTAACCGAAAAAGGATGCAAGCCCAAAAGCAATTTATACAAAATGACTGACATAGAAAAGTAAGTCCAAGCAGACGAAATTACTTCTCCTTCTTTGAAGATTTCCCTTTCGGGAGGGCTGTACTCTTGGCTGATTTTTTCGGCTGGAAAGAGTACTTTGCCATTTTGTTGGATTTGCAAACTGTCTAAATCTATCACAGAGATTTTTCCTTGCAAATTGACTTTGATGTTTTCGGGCTTGAGGTCAGTGAAAATATACTCCTCCTGCTGATAAAATTCGGCAAAAGCTAAAGCGAGGTGATGAGCTATTTTCTGGTAATTTCGTAAGTTTTCGGGCTTATCCCGTCTGTATTGCGCCACCCAATCCTCGCTAAGTTTGTTGGAAAGTGTAAGACTAGAAAGAACAGTGAGGTCATATTCGCCCCTTGCCCTCAGCATCAGATAACCCACAAATTCGCCATCTTCGTAGATAATTTCCTTTGGAAAAATAAAGCTCAGTGTATCTTGCAAGTCCAAAGGATTGCCTATCAAATGCTTGATTTTAGCTTCTCTCGCAGGTTTTCGCTCTGTGGGGTGGTAGATTTTGGCGACATAGCCTTGGTACTGTGCAGGGCTTTTGATGGCAAAAACAGTTCCCTCGCCTCCTGTGCCGAGTGGTGCAGCTTGGAGTTGTATTTTTTCTTGGGTAGAGAGGTGGTACATAGTGTTTTCTATAATTTGATAAGAACTGTTCAATAAATAAATAGCCTACCCGATTTTTATTAGGGACTGGGTCGCTCAAAGCGACCCAGTCCCTTTTAGCAAAGACTTTGAATTTAATGGAGGTATATTATTTCTTATTTATTCCCTAACTCATAGATAAAACCTTTTGGTAAAGAAAGTGTCACTTTTTTGTTGGATAAAATCACTTTTATTTTATCCCTTTTTTTACCACTTCAAGAAAAAAAATAAGTTTTTTGAGTATTGATACATATTTTATAGATGGGGTACTTTTAATTTTGAGTCAAAAGCAGTATAAACTATCTCAATTTGAGTGTTGCCAAAGTCAAGATGGCAAGCATAATGCCTACAATCCAGAAACGGCTCACAATTTTTGCTTCGTGGTAGCCTAATTTCTGATAATGATGATGTAGTGGCGACATTTTAAATATTCTTCTTCCCTCGCCATACTTTCGTTTGGTATATTTAAAGTAGCTCACTTGAAGAATTACAGAAAGATTCTCGACCAAAAATATTCCACACAAAATCGGTATCAAGAGTTCTTTTCGAATAGAAAGTGCCAATACTGCAATCACACCTCCTAGGGTAAGACTCCCTGTATCGCCCATAAAAATTTGTGCAGGATAAGAATTATACCACAAAAAGCCAATACATGCCCCAGTGAGTGCCGTACAAAAAATCACCAACTCTCCCGAGTTAGGAATATACATCACGTTGAGGTAGTTGGCAAAAACCACATTACCAGAGATATAGGCAAGAATGGCAAGCGTAATACTCACAATGGCACTTGTGCCACCTGCCAAGCCATCAAGGCCATCGGTGATATTGACTCCATTAGAAACTGCCGTAATCACAAAAATTACTATCAGTACATAGAGCAGCCAAGTAAGGTCTAAGTCGCCAAATTTAGCAAAATAGCTGTAGTCAAGTTCATTATTTTTTAAGAAAGGTACAGTAGAAGTAGTAGAACGCACATCTCTGAAATCAGTGGCTTTGGTTGAGGCAACGCTTTCATAAATACCCGTGCTAGGGTTTTGGTATTGACGTACTACTGCACTCTCGTGGAAGTAAAGCGTAAGCCCTACCAACAAACCAAGCACAATTTGTCCGAATACCTTGTAGCGACCCTTAATGCCTCTATCGCCCACGAGCCAGCTTTCTTTCTTTTTGAGGAGTTTGGTATAATCATCTAAAAATCCAATAAAGCCCAGCCAAATCGTAGCGATAAGCAATAGCACGATATAAATATTGTCTAAGCGTGCAAAAAGTAAGGTAGGAATTACAATAGAAGCAATGATAATCAGCCCACCCATAGTAGGCGTGCCTTGCTTGAGTTCTTCGCCAGGTAGCCCTAATTCACGGCTTTTTTCTTTTACTTGAAAGTCTTTGAGTAAATTGATAAGCTTTCGACCATAGATAGCCCCTATGAGTAGAGAAAATAGCGTAGCCATACCTGCTCTAAATGAAATGTACTGAAATACACCTGCGCCGATGAGGTCAAATTCGCGGTCGAGATACTCAAAAAAATAGTATAGCATAATTAATTATCAATGGTTAATAATCAGTTGTAAATGACTGATTAGTAAATTTTTATATCTAAAAGATGGGTGGTATTGTTCTTTCTTTTTCTTAATCAAATTAAATATTTCTTCAAGATTGCTTTGTCATCAAACTTGAGGCGTTTTCCTTGAATTTCTTGGTAGGTTTCGTGTCCTTTGCCAGCTATCAAGATGATGTCTTGTGCAGCAGCCATTTGGCAAGCCTCTTCGATGGCTTTTTCTCTGAGCAATATTTTTTTTACTTTATGTGTAGTGCCTTGCGGCAAGCCAGCATACATTTCTTCTAAAATCTGTTCGGGGTCTTCACTTCGGGGGTTATCAGAGGTAAGCAATACTACATCACTCATTTGGACTGCGATTTTTGCCATGAGTGGGCGTTTGGTTTTGTCCCGGTCGCCTCCACAACCTACCACAGTGATAATGCGTTGGCCTGTTTTTTTCAAATCCCAAATAGTTTTGAGAACATTTTCAATCGCATCGGGCGTATGGGCATAGTCCACAATGGCAGTAGTGCCGCTTTTGGCGACTACCTGTTCAAAACGCCCAGGAGCGGCGGTCAGTCCAGAGAGTACAGTAAGTACATTTTCTTCTTCTTCGCCGAGTAGCAAGGCTGCACCTAACACAGCCAATAAATTATAGGCATTAAAATCGCCAATAAGTCTAAACCAGACTTCTTTTTGTAAGACCTCTAAAAATAAGCCCTGTGGGGTATTTTCTAATAATTTTGCTTTAAAATCGGCAGGGCTGCGGAGTGCAAATGTTTTTTGTGTGCTTGCACGGCAATTTTGGAGCATAACTCTGCTGCGCTTGTCGTCTATGTTTACCAGTGCAAAAGCATTTTGGGGCAGTCCGTCGAATAATTTCTTTTTTGCCTTGATGTAGTTTTCAAAAGTTTGGTGAAAATCGAGGTGGTCGTGGCTGATGTTGGTAAAAATAGCTCCTTTAAAATTGATGCCCGCTGTGCGTTCTTGGGCGAGTGCGTGCGAGCTTACTTCCATAAAGCAGTGCGTACAGCCTTTTTTGAGCATTTGAGCAAAGAGAGCTTGTATCTGTAGAGCATCGGGCGTAGTATATTGTGAGGCAAGTACCTCTTCGTTGATTTGATTTTGGACAGTAGAGAGTAAGCCACAGTTGTAGCCCAAGCCTCTGAAAAGATGAAAAAGTAGCGTAGCCGTAGTGGTTTTGCCATTGGTACCTGTTACCCCTACAACTTCTAGCTTTTGAGAGGGGTTTCCATAAAAATTAGCAGCCAATATACCCAAATCGTAGGCACTATTGGCACTGAGCAAATAAGTTACCCCGTTTGTCAAGTCAGGAGGGAGGGTTTCGCAGATAATTACCCTTGCCCCTGCATTGATGGCAGCATCAATGTAATCATGCCCATCAGATTGTAGCCCGGTGATTGCTACAAAGACGCTACTGGGCACTACTTGGCGTGAGTCAAAATGAATGGCTTGAATGGTTTGCATTGTATCCCCTCTTACAAGGGTAAGCTGAGTACCTGTTAGTATCTCTGAAAGAATAGGCATAATTTTGTGTTTAGCAAGAAAGGTACTCAGGTAGTTAAGTACCTACGTCTTGCATTAAAAAAACAGTTTCTCAATTTTCAGTGCAAATATAGATAGCCTTTGGGCAATGCCAAGCAATCCAAGTGATAAAATCTAAGCATAGACGCATACAAATTCTCAAAACTATGTTTTATTTGCGGCAAAACTTACAAAACCATCGCTTATTGGCGGGCGACTATACAAACAAAGCACATAAATTGGAATAATCATTGTAAGTTATCTTTTTGCAAATCCACCTCTTTGTATGCGCTTGGTCAAAATGGTGTGAGGAGTTCAAAACAACCCCTAAAGAGGTAAGTCCATAAAAAACTCACTAAGCATATTTTTTAGCCTATAGTAAATTGAAAAAAACAGTGCAAAAGATAAGTGTTCTAAGTATTCAAAGATGTGAAAGGCAGTTACAAAATAGCTATCTTTTGGAGAAAGATACCAGAATGCCTACTTTGTTTTGGAGGTCTTTTTTTGCGATTGCTTTATTGTTAAGTCCTTTTTTTGCTTTTTCTCAATTGCCTGATAGCCTTGTTAAAAACTTTACTGCTCTGCAGCCTACACCCCTGCGCATCAGCGAGGTGGCACTTCCTGAGGGGTATGTGCGTGTTTGGGCGCAAGAAGGCTCTTATGAAGCCTATCTGCAAAATTTTGCCCTCAAAGAAGATACTTTGATTTACCTTTATGATGGTATGCTGAAACCCGAACAGGATTTTGGCTACAAGGTATTAGATATAGATATAGGTACTAAAAATCTGCAACAATGTGCTGATGCTGCGCTAAGGTTAAGGGCAGAGTACCTATTTGCCAACCAAAGATATGGCGAGATTCGTTTTAAATTTAGTAGTGGAGATGTGGCAGATTATCTTAAATGGCGTGAGGGTTATCGTGCTGAGGTAAACAACAATAAAGTAAGGTGGGTAAAAAAAGCAAATTTTGATGCTTCTTATCAAAATTTTAGGGCATACCTTGAAGTACTTTTCAATTATGCTGGCTCTTGGTCTTTGGAGCGGGAGCTAAAACCCGTAGTCTCTCCTGAACAGCTTGCCATAGGAGATATGCTCGTAAAAGGCGCATTCCCAGGGCATGTGATGATAGTGGTAGATAAAGCAATCCACACACAAACACAAGAGGCTATTTGTTTATTGGCACAAAGCGCAAGACCTGCGCAAAGCATACATATAGTCAAAAATCGCTTAGACAAAAGTCTAAGCCCTTGGTACTCAACTCAAGCTTTTAAAACTAAAATTGATATAGAAGAATGGACTTTTTATCCCGAAAATTTAAAAAGATTTTAGCCTACTCAGGGCTAAGTATGCTTTTGGTACTTGGTGTGGCTTGGATAGTGTTTTCTTGTGGAGGAGGAAGTGCCTCTCACAACCTTACCCAAGACAGCACCCAAAAAGATACACTCAAAGTGATTACTGCCAATATGCCCCCCCGGCTGGAGGGCTTTGATACAGCTTTTAAAGGTACAATCGCGGATCTGGGCGAAGCGCAACTTAACCTCAGACGCTACGGTGCACAGCTTTCAGGCGATTTTTGGGCCTGGAAAGATACCACTAGCTATACCGTGAAAGGAAATATTGAGGCAGATGGCGAAACTATGCGACTCAATATCTATCAACCTGATAATACACTGTTTGCTAATATCAACGGAAAACTACGCAATGACAAAATAGAAGGCGAATGGAACAACCCCAGCCAAAAAACTGCTCCCTTAGCTATCTTGTTGAAGGGTTTTGAAAATAAAGCTGTCTACAGAGTAAAAATTGATGACATTGAAATCAATAAGACTTCAAGCAACAGTAAGCAAAATATTCGTATTACTTTTCCTGTATTACAAGGCATCACAGACCCCCAACTCGCTGTAAAAGTCAATCGATTGATAGAGACCTACTTTGAGGCAAATACACTCATGGATAGTATCAACATTGCCCAATATCCTTTTAGGGAAGATGTGAAGTTTGAGGTTACGCTACTTACTCCCGATTTTATCAGTATCAGCAAGCATCATCACCTTTCCAAAAATGAAGATACTCAGCTTTTTGATGACTCGCATGGCATCAACATTAATTTTAAACGTGCCAAGCAATATGAACTAAGGGATTTGTTCAACGAAAACTTTTTTGAGCAACTGAATGCGCTAATACACGCACGCATCAATAAATCTTGTGGTGGCATGCTCAACGAAGCACAACTCAAAACTTGTAGCGTACAGCCAGAAGAAAAAACTTCTTTTTCATTGAGCAAAGATAAAATTACTTTTCACCTTACAGAGCGGCTACCCCACAAAATGAGGGGCTGCGGCTATGTGCGCATTTCTTACAAAGACTTGGAGGAATTCTTCAATCTCAATGGCCCTTTGGCGAGCATTGTCCCCAATCAATAAATATTAAAAAATAAATTTGAGGGAATCTGTAGATTTAGCTCGAGAAATTGCTTCTTATATACTATATTTGCAACTCTTTTTACGAACCTTCATTTTGGAACTAATATGAACGATTTAATAAAATTAGTGGAAGCCGATTCAGCAGATATTCGTGCCTCCTTCCCTGACTTCAAAGCGGGTGATACGCTTAATGTACACGTGAAAATCAAAGAGGGAAATAAAGAGCGTGTTCAGGTATTTAAAGGCACTGTTATTCAACGCAAAAATCCTAATACCAATGGTGAAACTTTTACAGTACGTAAAATTTCAAATGGTGTAGGCGTAGAGCGTATTTTCCCTATCTTGTCACCTAATATTGAGAAAATTGAAGTGTTGCGTAGAGGTGCTGTAAGACGCGCCCGCTTGTACTACCTCAGAGGCAAAGCAGGTAAGGCAGCACGTATCAAAGAAAAAATCACCCAAAAGTAATTTTCATTAAAAAATATTCCTCCAAGCCCAAAGCAGATGGATTGCTTTGGGCTTTTTATGCTGAAGCATACTCTAATACCACGGGTGCGTGGGCTACCTTATAATTGATATCTAATATGCTGGCATTGATAAACTGTGTATTGTCTATTTGATGTATGCCATACGCCTCGTGGATATGTCCAAAAATATGATAACGTGGGCAAATGCGCTGTACGGCTTCTAACAAATCTTGGCAACCTACCTCCAATCCGTGCATTGTCTTATCTAAAATGCCTTTGGGCGGGCCGTGTGTGATGAGTATGTCTGTATCCTTAGGGATTTTCTGCCAGTGTGCTGTTATCTCTGCCCCTCGCTGTCTGTTGAACGCCCAATCGAAAAACCATGGTGTAATAGGCGAACCCCAGAATTTGATACCCTCTATCTCCACAAACTCATCTTCAAGATACATTGCCTCATTCAATAAAGATTGTGCTAAGGCAGGATTTTGCTCAAACAAGAAGTCGTGATTGCCAGCAATCACAATTTTATGCTTGTGGGGTTGGGTAGTCAGCCAATCATTGAATTGTTGTACTTCACCTATCAAGCCTCTTTTGGTAAAATCACCTGCATGAATCAAAATATCTCCCTCAGGTACTTGTAGCTGAGCGTGCTTTCCGTGTGTATCTGATAAGCAAACAATCTTCATTCAATTACAACTTAGGGTGAGCATATTAGCAACAAATGCTAATTAGCAATAAAGTTATGTTTTGGCTCGGTTCTAAGCAAATTTATGGAGGAAAATTTTACAATAAGGGGATTTATTTATATTGAATCAAAGGTGAAGGGGCTAAGGTGAAAACGCCCAAAAAAGTCATGCTTACCCAAGGGTTGGACCACCGTATTTGCTTATACATTTTTTGGATAAACCTATAAAAAAACCTACCCCGCAATGCGCAAGATAGGTTTTCAATTACACACAAACTATTTTACTGACTCTTTACTTGGAAATTGCGCTTCACAAAATTAGGTAGGGCAAAACAAGCTTTATAAATTTCTGGATTAAAATATTCTAACTCTAAGGTCATGGCTTTCATATCTTCCCAACGAGGCAGCGAGCTTTCTTGGTATTGCTTAGAGGCAAAGGCAAAAGACCAAGTACCACTTGGATAAAATGGAATTGCCGATAAATACAAAGCTGTGTAAGGATAGACTTCTCGCAATACACCTATCAGTTCACGTTGTGTGTTTTGAAAGTAATAAGGGCTTTCTGCTTGTGCCACTACAATTCCATCGGGTTTTAAGGCAGCATACACTTTCTGGTAAAATTCTTTTGAGAATAATCCTTCGGCAGGGCCTACTGGGTCTGTAGAGTCCACCATAATAACATCAAAAGTATTGATTTGATTTTCAATGTATTTTACACCATCTTCTATACGAAGTTCCATACGGGGGTCATTCAGCCCTGTGGTGAGTGCAGGAAAAAACTCCTTAGATTTTTCCACTACTAGCCCATCAATCTCCACCATTACGCAGCGTTTTACGCTTTCGTGTCTGAGTACTTCGCGCGAAGTACCGCCATCACCTCCCCCAATGATGAGTACTTGCTCGGGGTTGGGGTGTGCAAACATAGGCACATGTGCTATCATTTCGTGGTAGGCATATTCATGGGCATCGGTAAGCATGATACAATTATCTAAAATCATCATACGCCCAAACTTGGGCGTTTCTACGATTTCAAGTTTTTGGTATTCGCTTTGCCCTTCAAACAAAGTCTTTCCAATCTTGACCGAGGTACGTGCCCCCAAGTCAAAGATAGATTCATCTAAGATTTCATTGAACCATTTTTCCATTGGGTATGTGTGGTTAGGCTTTGGCTACTTCGGGCATAGGTTTATGATGTATTTCTCCTTCAATGTCGTGCAATTGACCGCGTTTCATCTCGATGGTAGCGGTATTTCCAGCTTTGAAGTTGGTTTTCAGATGTTGAAAGGCTTTGCCTGCATCAATGGTTTCACCACAAGTAAAAATATCTACTGCTGCATAGCCGTACTCAGGCCAGGTATGGATAGATAGATGAGATTCGGCAATAATCACTACACCACTCACCCCGTGCGGGCTAAATGTATGAAAATGACTACCTACTACTGTAGCACCACTCAGAATAGTCGCTTCAACCATAGCATCTTCTATGAATTTAACGTTATTCAGAATTTCTCTGTCACAGTTATAAAACTCAACTAAAATGTGGTTACCTAAGGCTTTCATTGGCAAATTAAAATTAAAGTGTTATTTTTAGAAAAGTTTGCAAAATTGGTGTTGTTTTTCCAAATATGCAAGCCTACTACAATATTTTTTTTAAAATTGTTCCACAGCTAAGGTTTTTGTATTTTTTGATAGTACGCGTTTTGCTCACTTATGGCTTTAAGACTCTAAAACAGGAGAAAGTTACACCTTGTTAAAAAAATAATTACAGTTTTGTTTTCTTTTGTTGTAAGAAGTTGTAGTTGTCCTGATAATAACTACTCTACCCGATGATTTTTTTAAAGTGCTGATTATAAGCTAATTGCAAATCTAT
>CAYZQI010000169.1:7944-9553 GCA_964480455.1 uncultured Cytophagaceae bacterium | reverse complement strand
TGAAAAACAAAACTATAACTTTTTTGTACAATTTATTTAAGTTTCTTTACTTAGTGAGTTATTGGAAGTCATTTCGTAATTTTACCGCTACCAACAAACATTGAATAAACCATGGCAATAATAAATGAAAAAACTAAAAAGAAACTGTTTTGGGTTTCGCTAGGTCTAAACCTAGTATTGCTGATTGTTATATTTGCCGCTGTGCGCTACTATAGTTCTTCTACATTACAAAGCACTGATGAGTATTTCAAGAGATATTACGAAAGACGTGTAGGACACTTCAAGACGCTGCCTAACGTAGGCAAAGAAATTGTTTTTGCAGGTGATGGCTGGATAGAAAACGCTGCTTGGGAAGAGTTTTTTAAGAATCCTAAGATTATCAACAGAGGTATTCAGCACGATAATACCGCAGGGCTACTAGCCAGAGTTGCCGAGATTAGCGAATCAGAACCTGAAAAAGTATTTCTAATGGTGGGCAGCCAAGACCTTGCCGAGAGCATTCCCGAAGAACAAATTACCAAAAATTATAGGCAAATCATCACAGAGATTGCCGTCAGAAGCCCACAAACCAAAATTTTTGTGCATAGTGTCTTGCCCGTAGTCAATGAAATCAACCTCCGCACCAATGCCAATATTATCAATTTGAACAAAAAACTGGAGGCACTTGCCACAGAATACAACGCTACTTATCTCAATGTCTTTGATGAACTATCTGACAACCAAAGGCTTAACTCCGAATTAAGTAATGATGGCTTGCACCTCAACGGAAAAGGCTACCAAAAATGGCAAAATTTTATAGCTTCACATGTGCAGGCAAGCAACAAAAAGGGATTTCTTTTCTTTGAAAAAGATGCAGCCGAGAAAAAAGACTCTACCCTGCTAACTCCACGAAAGCCCAAGCCACTCCAAAAAGATACTACTTCAAAACAAAAAAATCAAAAAGATACAATTACCCAAAAGCCTAAAAAAACAATTCAACTATGAAAAAATTATTTATCCCCTCGCTCATAGTCAATGCTGTATTGCTTCTTGTGCTTGTACTGGTGATGAGTTTTTATCCAGATTTCTTGCAAGGATACCGCAAAAATGGTATCAATGCACACCACGAACGAAAGGTAAGCCATTTTAATACATTGCCCAACACCAAAAATGAAATCATTTTTCTAGGTGCAAGCCTCATAGAAGGAGCTAATTGGGCGGAGATGTTTCAAAATCCTACCATTAAAAATAGGGGCATTGGAGGCAATAAAACTGCCGATGTATTAGACAGACTATCAAAGGTAACTGCTTCAAAACCTGCCAAAATCTTTATACAATGTGGGTTTAATGACCTTAACAACGAAGTGTCACAAGATGATGTATTGGCAAACTATGCTAAGATTTTTACAGAAATCAACAAGGCCTCTCCCAAAACTAAAATCTATCTTATCAGCCTCTTGCCCGTAAGGTATGAGCTGCTCGGCGACAAAGTAAAGAACGAACGCATTATTATTTTGAATGGCAAGCTCAAAGAAATGGCAGAAAAGCGAGGACTTACTTTTGTTGATATGTTTAGTGCTTTGGAAGAAAAAGATGGCAACCATCAACTAGCTGCCGAATATACCAATGA
>CAYZQI010000169.1:2531-7844 GCA_964480455.1 uncultured Cytophagaceae bacterium | reverse complement strand
TTGAATTTTTGCTAATTAAAATTATAAGTGTTAATTTTGTTAGCAATTATTAAAATCATTGCATATTCATTAACCTAATGTATCATAGCGTATGTACCTCAGCAAAAACCTCAAATTTTTACGTGAGCAAAATGGGCGACAAAGCCAAGACAACCTTGCAAGTGCGCTAGGTATCACAAGAAGCGCCGTTTCTTCTTATGAAGACGGACGCGCCGAACCCAAATTAGTGGTAATGAACAGAGTAGCACATTATTTTAACATTACCTTAGACCAGCTACTCAATACTGATTTGAGTAGTAGTGAAGTAGAACCACCTGAGAATCAAAAAGATTTAAAGACCTATACTACTGCCCAAAGTATGCGGGTACTTACCATCACGGTAGATAACGAAAATAATGAAAACATAGAACTTGTGCCTGAAAGAGCCGCGGCAGGCTACACAAGGGGCTTTGCCGATGCACAATTTCTCAAAGACTTGCCCAAATACCAGCTCCCTTTTCTTTCTAAGGGTAAAACTTACCGTGCTTTCGAGATTACAGGCGATTCTATGCTTCCGCTCCAGCCCAACTCTATCGTGATTGGTGAATACATAGAAAATTGGAATGACATCAGAGACGGGCAAGTATGTGTTTTGGTATCTAAAACAGAAGGCATTGTATTGAAAAAAGTTTATAACAAAATTTCAGAAAGAGGTACATTTTTGCTCAAGTCTTCTAATATTGCTTACAGCCCTTATGAGATTTATGCTGATGAAATTGTGGAAGTATGGCGTTTTGCGGCATATATCAGCAAAAACCTTCCCGAAGAAGGTAGCTCAGTATCAGAGCTCCGAAAGGCTTTTGCACGCCTAGAAGATGAGTTTAGAGAAATCAGAATTGCTTATACCAAGCTCAAACCTCAGTAATCGTTTTTAGTAGCTTGAGCATTTTATTAGTTTTGGGTATTTTAAAATGAGCCTTACCTCGGAGGGGTAAGCCTAATCAGGTCGTATTTTACTTCCATTTGATAGATTGAGTTAGTACGTTTTACAAATGCTTCTAGCTCCTCGAGTGTAGGATAATCTTTTTCGCCTACAAAGTGCCTTGCATCATCTATTAAGACAATGTGTTTAAATTTGCTTTGTAGAATGGGCTTCAATTCTTCATAAATCGGACATTCTTTTTCGCCTTTTGCAGTTATTCCTGATGAATAATGCCCGTCTAGCCAAAACAAAACTGCTTTTGTGAGTGTAGGCACTAGGCTGGGCAGCACCTTGCCGCTGTCTCCTTCTATGATGGTAATGTGAGAGTACTTTGAAAATTTTTTCTGGGCTGCCTTGCAGAGTTTTGGGTCTAGTTCTACGGAAATAATTTTATCAAAAAAGCGTCTTTGCGCTTCAATCATAGCACCTTGGTAAGTGCCTGTTTCTATTAGGGTATCTAATAAAAATTGTGCCTTATAAGATTGAATCACAGTTTGTTTTAAAATGTGAGGCGGAGGCAAAGTGCGCCCGTTGAGCTCCCAATGCCGCAATACGATGGGGTTAGCTACGGTCATCTTGATTTGATGATAGATAGGCTTGGGAAGCAAGGCCTCGGCTATTTTTTTGATTTTCATAGCACAAATTTAGTATTTTTTTGATTAACTACTCCTATTGGCTTAAAATTGCCTAATGAATAAATTATATGATATACTGACCTATCTTGATTAATTGAGCTATTTTCATTGCATTTAACTTATTTTCTAAAACATAGAAAGTTATCCTAGCGTTTGAAGAGGATATTGCTAAAACCATCTTGAAAATCCACAAAAAATAACACAAACTATTTGTAAAATCATATTAAAACAATATATTACATCTCAATAATATATCAGATTTTAAAAATCATTGCTTTGAGTACAATTCATTCAATGAAATCTAGTTGATTATTAGTAAATTGTACTCATCAAGAAAATTCGTAGCAATAGCTTATAAAATGAATCGTAAAAACCCAACACCAAAGAGAATGAATGATGCCAGAGTCCTCTTGATTGACCGTAAAAATACCGCAAGTAATGCTTTGATTGCGCTTATTCTCAAACTTGGCTACAGGCTACTAGGCTGTATAGACAGCGGAAAGTCTGCCATAGAGTTTGTCAAAAAAAATCCTCCTGACATTATTTTGCTTAATACACAGCTTGAAGGCGAATGGGACGGAATACAGACCGCCGAGCAGCTGAACAAAATCATCAATATTCCATTCATTTATATCAGTAGCCAAATGGACAAGACGACCATAGAGCGCGCCAAACGAACACGCCCAGCTGATTTTTTAGTAATGCCCTTGCGAGACAAAGATCTCGAGATAGCTCTTGAGTTTGCCATAGTCAATCAGTAGCATAAATGGTGCTTGGCTCAGGTATTCTCAAAGATTAAAACTGCCACAAGTCTTCAATTTTGCTGACTTGTGGCAGTTTCAGTTGGTATCAATGTTGGCTTATTTGACAAACTTACTAATAATTGGTTTTATTTCATTGGTCTGCTCTGGCTTCAAAGCAAATAGGTGCATAAATAGGGGTTTTTCATCTACTGATTTTACCAGATTGAGTTCTTTGTTGCGTGCAAAAACTGCCCCCCACTCCTTTCTAACTTCTTTCCAAAACGCGTGGTACTCTTTCCAATAATCCAACGCCTTTTGGCAACGACTATCTTCTACTTTTTTGTAGGTATTCCAGCCTTTTTCTTGGGCAATGAGTTGCTCACCTGCCTCTGAGCGCAATATTTTATCATTATCTTGCTCGTGTACCCAACCATAGTCAGTGATTTCGTGGCGGTTGCGGCGTTTCATTACGTTGTAATCGCTGCGTTTGCTAAACTCTCTGCGTGGAAGGGGGGCATCAGTAGTGTTTTCCCAAAAGTGCCGTCCGTCCACATGTACCCAAGTAGCCGTTCCTTCGTAGCGTGGGCTATCATCTACCTGATAGACTTTTTGTGTCCATTGTCCTTTTACTTGCTCTATGGGCAAAGTAACAAATTTCCATGTTTTGTCTTTGTCAAACATATACAATTCAGTATTTTCGTAGAGCCAATCTTGTCGCCAATGTTTTACAATGCTCTGCTCACTGCCTTCTTTTCCTACAATTAGCAGATGCTGAAGAACGATTTTATTGTCGCTGTCTTCCACCAATTCAGCCCATTCTAAGCCTCCTGCATGATAATTTTCTTTGAATGCATAGTCTTTTTGAGGTGAGAAAGTTTCTCCAAAATCAAAAGTTACTTCAAAACATCCGCACATGCCTTTGATAGCGGCTTTGTCTTGTTCTTTTTTAGATTGTGCAAATACTTGAAAGATTTGCAATAAAATAAGTAGGGTGATAAATGTTGTTTGTTTCATAATTTATAAAATTTAATGGGTTAAACTAAAAACGCCCCAACCCCCGAAGAGGAAGTTGGAGGCTGGTTTGGAACTAAAATTTCTTAGAGCCATCAGGCTGATAAATGTATCTAAAAGTATAGTGTCTTGCGATAGCAGCAGGGTCTGGGCTTTGCGGGGCATCTTTGTAATAGCTCAAAATTTCTACCTTGGCATATTTTCCATCACCTGTACGTATGACAAGGACTCGCCCTGCAATGGGGCTAATCCAATTGGTCATAAAATCATAGTTATACCAACCATTGCCCGACCCCGTAGGAATAGCCAGTTCAGTAGTGCTTTCATCGGTGTCAAATACTTGATTTTCAGGGATTTCTGTTAGCTCACTAAACAAACCTGTAAAGATGTATGCACCGCCCTGCCCTGAGCGAACTGCCCCACCATTGATGATGATAGTAGTTGCTCTAAAACCAATGTCCCATTTATTGGTAGCACTGTCAGTATTCGCTACTACTGCATTGTCTTTCAGGCTAAACAAGGTAAATTTACCAGTAGCAGCCTGTGGCTGTCCTGTTCCTGTATTGGTAGTTGGGTCAGCGGCAAGGTTTGAAACCGTGAGCGTTTCTAGGGGCAAAACAGGCTGTGGGTTATCGTCATTGCCACAAGCAACCAAAAGCACGAGTACTGTAATGAATGTCAAGAACAAATTTAAGTGTTTCATAGAATTTAAGATTAAGCCCTCAAAGGGCGAGTTATTGGTTAATTAATTTATAAATCTGTTAAATCCCTCTTTGAGGGATAGTGGGCTTTTATTTATGGTTTGATAATTAAAAGTGATTTCCATTTGGGGTATTCATAGCCAATCATGGCAACAGTACCAAAGAAAAGTAAGCCTGTTTCAAGGAGTTCTTCCAGATCATTAGGTTCTAAGAAAACATGAAAGAGGAAGATTTGCAGTGTAATGGGTATCACCATTACGGCCCCTGCAAAGCGGAAGTATTGGCTCAAAATCATGAGTCCAAAAAGTAACTCACAGACACCAAGCAATTGCCAGAAATAACCTGTTTGCTTCATGCCAAAGATATAATTTTTGATAACCAGTTTCTCGTCTTGTTTCATTTTTTCTGCACCTTCTTTTTCAAAGGTTTCTATCATTTGGGTAGGTGAAGGCAGCGGCTTAACAAACTTTTGATAGCCCCCATAAAGCATAAAACCTCCTACATAAAGACTAATGACAATTAAAATAATTTTTGTAACTTTCATTTTTAAAAAATTTAACAACTTATTTTTATGATAACACAAACATATCTGACTGAACTTACCAAAGAAGTAGTAGGTGCAGCCATTGAAGTCCATAAAGCACTCGGCCCAGGTTTACTTGAGAGCGTGTATCATAGGTGTATAGAACACGAACTTACACTCCGCAAAATCCCCTTCGTGTCAGAGCTGTATATTCCTATCCACTACAAAGAAGTAGAAATGGATACTCGCCTACGTTGCGACTTGTACATTGATAATTGCTTTGTGGCAGAACTAAAAGCCGAAAAGCAAGTACTGCCTATTCACGAGGCACAACTACTGACTTATATGAAGTTACTCAAAGCTCCCAAAGGCATTTTGATTAACTTTTTTTGTATTAATATTTTCAGAGAAGGGCAGAAGACGTATGTGAATGAACACTTCCGCAATCTGCCTGTTTCGTGATTTCTTTGTAACCACATAGGGACATAGAAATCATAGGGAATATTTCTATGTGTCCTATTGTGCCTATGTGGTTTATTATACAACCATAAAGGGAATATTTCTATGTGTCCTACTGTTCCCATGTAGTTTATTATGCAACCATAAAGGGAATATTTCTATGTGTCCTATTGTGCCTATGTGGTTTATTATACAACCATAAGAGGAATATTTCTATGTGTCCTATTGTGCCTATGTGGTTTATTATACAACCATAAAGGGAATATTTCTATGTGTCCTA
>CAYZQI010000169.1:0-2431 GCA_964480455.1 uncultured Cytophagaceae bacterium | reverse complement strand
ACAACCATAAAGGGAATATTTCTATGTGTCCTATTGTGCCTATGTGGTTTATTATCCTCCTAGACTCATCTGCACACTTGCCCAAATCAATCGCCCAGCAAGGCTAGGAATTTGGGTTTGATTGCTGAAATTCAGCAAATTATCTATGCCTATTTGCCCTCTAAGGCGTTTTTTCCAAAATTCTTGACTTGTGGCAAAATTCAATGTCCAGAATCCTTCTACATATTCATTGTCTTGGTCTAGAATCAAGTTGCCATTCAAATCTCCGAAACCGTATTTTCCTCTATAAATTGCACGAAGATTGGCAGTAAATCCCTTGTCGTGATTGTCATAAAATAGCTTTAAATTGAGCATATTACGGCTTCTGCCAAATAAACCACCATAATCAGCACGCTCGAGCCGCTCTGTTTGCTGTGCTTGTGGATTGAATCTGAATAACTCTCCATTGTCTATTTGTGCCAATATTTCTTTGTCTTTGGCTACTAGGTATTGATAACCTACCGAAAAAGTAAGATGAGGCACTAGCTTGTAGCTAACATCGGTTTCTAGCCCCTGTGTAAAAATGCTATTCAGATTGCGGTAGCTGAATATATTTTGACCACTAGTGCGTGTTGCTACAATTTGGCTTTCTATCAGATTGCTGACATCATTGCGGAATAAATTAAAATTCCAAGTGATTTTCTGGTGAGGCTTGTACTGAAAACCTAGATTGAAAGCCCAAGAAGATTCCGCTTGTAAATTACCTACCTGCGAAGGGTCTAAAAATACACCTGCCAATTGACCTTGTGCCTCAAGCTGGGCTAAGATATTAGGCAGTTCCTCTGTACCAAATACCGAATAGCCTGCCACGGCATTGGTAAAATTCAAATACAATTGCCTGAAGTCGGGTGCTTTGAAGCCTCGCCCTACTGAGGTTCGAAGCGAGAATCTATCACTAGCTTGGTATTGTATTGAAAGTTTAGGGCTAAATTGTGAACCATATACTGTATGTGCATCAAATCTTCCGCCCAAGATAATATCCCACTTTTGATTAGGTACAAATTCATATTGTGCAAAAATGTATCGAGTTTCAAATTGCCTTTTTTGAGTATAGCGTGTTGCTTCTACACTTTCCCAGATATTGCCAATGCCTAGCGTAAGTTGATGTTGGTCGCTCAGGTAATAATCTGCCTGCACTTCGGGGCGCAAAAAGGTTTGTGTAAAAAAGGTTTCCTCAAAAAGCTGATTATCAAGTGTGTATTTCAGCTCTGAGTCAGTTTGATAGACAGAATGATAAATTCTAAACTGCGTTTTGAGACGGTCATTCACACGCCAATCCAAAGTAGGGTTGAAGTTATAATCTCTTACTCTCCCAAAGCCTTCTACCTTCTGTGCATTTTCTTGATTGCCTAGTTGAAATCGGCTATCTTGGGTTTCTACAAAATACCGCCCTGAAAGATTGAGCCTTACTCTGTCTGAAAAATCGTAAGTCCATTTGCTCTGAAGTGTGTAATTGTGAAAAGGCTCTACAGTTTGCCCAAATGTATTGGGTGTAAAGTCATAGCCTGTCGAGCCATAGCGATTGATAAAAATATTACCCCCTAATTTTTCCTGTCTGAAAGAAGCACTTAGCCCAAAATCAGCCGTTTGATTGGTGCCATACCTGCTTGTAAAAGAAAGTTTTGTTTTGCGTGGATTTTCAGTGATGATATTAATAACTCCCGCCAATGCCTCTGAGCCATACAAACTAGAGCTAGGGCCTTTTACAATTTCTATTTGCTTGATATTGCCTACCGCTAGGCGCGAAAGCTCTAATGTGCCTGCCGTTCTGCCTATGAGTGGCTCACCATCAATGAGTATGAGTGTATAATCAGGGTTAAAGCCTTGCATTTGTACGCCTTGCCCATGGTCATTGACAATTGCCAAACCTGTTTGCTCTTGTAAAATCTCATTCAAACGAAGGCTACCCATTTGCTTAATTTGTGCTTGCCCAATCAAAGTAACAGGCATAGGCACTGCCGAAAGCAAACGCTCGCCACGGGTAGCAGTTACTATTATCTCATTCAAATCTATATTTCGCAGACTATCCTCCTGTGCATATACTTGATGGCAAAATATTAATACAATTAAATAGATAAATATTTTATTCATAACCATTCTAAATAATATACTGCAAATCTAATTCTTATTTAGAATAAATCCAAACGAATTATGAAATTATTCTTATTAATTCTAAATAAGATTAGTGAAAATCTATTTATCACGCCATGAGAGGGAGTAATCTGAATTGAAAGATTTTTTGTAATTTCGTGCATTGGCTTGTATATATTGACAATTATCAAGATTTATCCGCTTGCTCATCAGCAATTTAATTTGCACAGTCAAAAATAGTCTATCACTTTTTTACCTATTCACTTAAATCGATAAGAATATGAGAATTATATCCTGCTTT
>CAYZQI010000168.1:0-9799 GCA_964480455.1 uncultured Cytophagaceae bacterium | reverse complement strand
TTTATACGAGAAGAATACCGAAATATCTTCTTAGATTCTCTTCGTTATTGCCAGCGAGAAAAGGGTTGTTCCGTGGTTGGTGTTTTAGAAATGGCGATTCACTCTAAATTTTGTTTATACTTCACTAAGCCATTTCGCCACCAACCACTCGAGTCCAAAGTTTCAGTTGTAAATATGGAAATAAGCGTGAGTTCTTTATTCTGTGGTTGGTTTTACCTTTCAGCTTGCTGTGAGGGAGGTCAAGCACTCTAGTCCAGAACTTAGTGACTAGTGAAAAGACTACTTGATGCAAAAACGTTGTTGATGCCGAGATGGCTAAATGAATATTGTATTATCAAAAAAATCTTGATAGCCATTTCTAAATACCAACAACGAAGGAGAGTTGTGCCTCCAGTCACTGAAAACGGACTCATCAAAACCCTCATCTGTCCTGAAAGAGTTCTGGCTCAAAACTAAGCTGTTGTCTGAAACCCCATAGACAACTTGGGGCTATGCTATTTTATCAAATAAATATAAACCTCATAAAACTAAAAATACTCCATTTCTTATTCTCCGCTTCGTACTATATCTTTGAACAATCAATCAAAAATACAATCATCGCAATATTTATGAAGCAAGATTTTTTTTGGACAAAATGGGAAACTGGCTATCGTATTCCTTATCTGATTTTATTGGTACTTTTTACAGCAAGCCTTTTAGCATACTTGGCGAGCTATTATGCAGGAGTGGATACTTTCTTTGCGTGGGAACAGACCCCAAAATTAGAAGGTATCAATTTTAAGCTAGACGACATTTATGCAGGGCCTTTTCAGATTGTGCTTGAGAGCCCGCTTTTTGTAGTAGAGGAATATTTTGCTGTAAGCCCTTTGTCGTTTCCTAGGATATATTATTACAGTTTTGGAGCAATATTGGTGCTATGTTTTACGCTTTGGCTAAGCACTATCACAGCATTAAGAAATTGGGTCTATGGTTTGGGCATTGCTATTTTTGCCCTTTGGCTTGCTACTTTGAGTTTTGAGTATTTGGGGCTGTCGTTGGGTTTTTCCAATAGTTTTTTGATGGTTGTTCTGTTACCCTTTTTGGTGATGACACACCTTTTTCAGACATACTCAAGCAAAGTAAATTTTTGGGTGCGCTGGGTAAGTTATCTTTTGCTTTCAGTTGGGATAGTAGTATGGATAGTCTATGGCAGTACTATCAAAAATTCAGTAATTTTTTTGGTAAACTATGGCGTGATAATGCCTGTGGTGCTTTCCTTAGCCTTTATTGTATTTAATGGGCATGAAGTTTTGCGGTTTTTCTGGTCTATCCTTACAAACTACAATGCCAAAGGTGGGGTAGAAAATATCCGTCATTTTTTGATTTTTTCATTGATATATCTTGCCAATATCTTTGTGGTATTTGCCGAGTACAAAGGACTTTTCAAGCTAGATATTTATCAATTAGATATGTTTTGGTTGTTGCCTATTTCTGGTGTGCTAGGCTTGCTGGGCTTTCAGCAGCGCAATGAAAGCTCGCGCATGGCGCGTTTGTTTCCTTTCGCGCCTGTGGGTGCATTTTTATTTTTGATTTGGGGAACAGTAAGTTTTAGTACGATTGCTTTCTTTTTTGCTACTGCCAATGATTCTATGATTGCTATGTACAAAGCCATGATTCTCTACATACACCTGGGAATGGGCTTGGCTTTCTTTGTATATGTATTGGGTAATTTTGTACCCCTAGCGCGGCAGTTTGTCAATCTCTCTGAGTTAGTCTATCAGGGTAAAATTATTCCTCCTTACATGATGTACTATTTTGGGGTGGGTGTAGCTGCCAGTTTGTTTGTTGGTTCAAACAGTGTTCCTTGGTTTTTGGCAAAGGGCGGCTATTATTTGGGAGTGGGAGATAGTTACTTACTTGAAAAAGATTATCGTATGGCAGAACTGAGCTACAAAGTAGCTCATGATGAAAATGACTTTATTGGACACAGAGTCAATTATATGCTGGCAGGCATTGTAGAAGAAACGGGCGAAGAAGCACTCGAGCTAAAATACCTTCGCGATGCGCTGCTTCGCGCCCCAAGCCCTTATGTCTATGTGGCATTATCTAATGAGTTGAAAGCTCAAGAACGAAACCTTGATGCCATTTTTACGCTGCGAGAAGGGTTAAAACGCTTTCCTAACAGCCCACAGCTCAATAACAACCTAGCTATGCTTTACAAAGCTAACAAACTGACAGACTCTACTTTTTATTACTTGGAGCAAGCAGAACGCTTTGGAGGCACTCACCCCACGGCACAGAATAATCTTTGGGCTGTACTAGCAGAAAACCCTCTAAAAGACACAGAACTTGATGCACTGCCCAACATAAAACAAATTAGCCAAAATAAAATTGGCTGGGCAAACAAACTAGCTCTTTTTAGCAACTATAGGCAAGCAATGCCGCTCGAGGCATTTCAAACTGACTCCACCAAGATAGGCAAAGCCGATGCCGCTAATTTTGCCTACATCTATAATTTTGCGCTTAATCGTGCCTATACCTCTCCTGATAAAGCCCTTAGCCTCATCAATGGATTCATAGCAAAAGACAGCACACGGATTTTCAGACACTACCCTAACCTAGCACGCGCCATAGCACTCTACTATGGAGGAGAGGTCCAGGCAGGTATCCGAGCTTTGACCTCTATCCCAGCCCTAACCGAAGACGCCTACCTGAATGTAGTGGCGGGGCTTTGGCTGCTAGAGCAGCAAGCCTACGCTACTGCCCTCACTTATTTTAATACTGCTAACAACAAAGGGAATACTCAGGCAGCTTTTTACCAAGCAGTAGCCCTCAGCGAAATGCGCGACTTTGCACAAGCCATTCCTTTATGGATAGACCTCAGTAAAGCAAAAAATGAACATACTAGCAAAGCACAACGTATGCTGCGTGTACTCAAAGACGACCCCAAACTGAGAGATGATGAAGACAAATATTATTTTATATATTATCAATCTCGCTTGCTTGCTTATGAAAACTTACTTGCTATCTACAAAACCATGCGCAACCCCGACCTCAAAACACGTGCTGCAGCAACCCTGATGCTGGAGATGCTACGCGCCAAAGAACGCACCAAGGCAAATGAACTCTACCAAAATCTGCCTCAAAATGCCAAACTGAGTACCTACACGCAATCTTTGATAGATTTTGCCCATGCCAAAATGCTACTCGCCAATCAAGATTATGACAGGCTGCTAGCTCAAGCCGATAAGTTTAAATTTGTACGTATCCACCAAAATTATCGCCCCTACTTCAAGGCAGTTGCCTCAGCACGCAAAGGCATCACTGAGGGGCTAGAGGCTAACTACCTCAAAGCTAGACAAGCTACTCCTTTTGACGAAACGGTCATCATTGACCTGGCAGACTATTATTTTAATGCACGCAAAGACGTAGAAAAAGCCTATCTTACCATTGTTGAAGGCGTGCGTACTAACCCTTATTCTATCGCATTGCATCAAAATTATGCTCTGCTTGCCCTAGAAATGGGCTTAGATATGTATGCAGAAGAAGCCTTAGAAAAAATAGAAGAAATGAGTCAGCCAGAAGCCTTTGCTACTTTCAAAACAAAATATGAAGAACGCTTCAAAGAAGTAGAAGAAAAACGAAAAACTCTTTTACAAGGTTCTTAGGACATTATGAATCTGTAGCTGTAGCCTAAGGGCATGCCCTTAGGCTACAGCCCTTAGGCTACTTGGTCTAAACAACGCTCATAAGGTCTTTTGCTCAAATGAATGAACAACATGCCCAGCAAAAGCACTCCGGCAGACACCAAAGCCAGTGAAAAGCCTACCATCTTATCATCTTTGAAAATATACTGCGTGGCAGCGGCTACTAAGGTAGGTCCTGTGGCCATTCCCAATAAATTGACCATCAATAAGAAAATGGCCGAAGCAAAAGAACGTAGTTTGGCAGGATAGCTCACTTGCACAATCGCAGTAGCCGTACCCACCCCGAAACTACCAAAAAATGCTCCTAAAATCAATAAAGATATTAGTCCATAAAAATTAAGCACAGCAAACGGAATCAAAATACTGGAAATTAGTAAACCTAACATCCCCCCTATCATCACTTTTTGTCTTCCAAACATATCACCTTTGTTTACCAAGTAATCCGCCATTCGCCCACCCAGCAAAATACCACTGGTTGCAAATATTATCACAATCCAACCATAAATAAAGCCTGCCTCTCCCCTGCCCCAGCCAGCAGTTCTAATCAAAAAAGCAGGTATCCAGTAGGCACTGCCATACGTGGCAATGGTCTGCAAACCAAAACCAAAATTATGAAAAAAGACCATTTTCCAGTTTTTATTGAAATAGGCCTTTGCTTCGCCTAGCGGCAAAGCCTGCTGTGCTTTTGCCCTTGAGATGCCCTTTCGCTCAGGCTCTTTTACAAACAAAAAAAGTAAGGTAATCAAAATACCTGGCAAGCCAATAATCAAAAAAACTACCTGCCAAGGATAAATCGTGCCCACTAGCGGTAGTTCCCAGTTAGACTGCTTAGATGCCCATTCAGAGATGGTGCCTCCTAGCAAAAACGCCATACCCGATCCGATGTAAATCCCCATAGAATACACACTCAGCGCAAAAGCAAGCCGCCTTGGTGGAAAATAATCTGTTATCATAGAATAGGCCGCTGGCGAAAGGGCGGCCTCCCCTACTCCTACCCCTACACGTGCCAAAAATAGCTGCACATAATTCTTGGCTACCCCTGAAAGTGTAGTCATCAGACTCCAAACTAATACACCTACCATGATGATATTGCGGCGGTTGTGGTTGTCTGCCAAACGGCCAATGGGTAAGCCCAGTACAGTGTAAAAAATTGCAAAACTCAAGCCCATCAGAAGGCTGATTTGCACCTCACTCACACCTAAATCGCGCCGAATATCATCTACCAAAAAACTCAGTATTTGCCTATCAATAAAAGAAGAGATATATGCCAACATCAATATACTGACCACAAACCATGCATAGCGTGGCTGGGGATACACTTCGGGCTCGGACTTATTTTCCATGCTTTTTTTTGTGAATTTAGAAAACATCAAAACTAAGCATAAACAATAAAAATATTTTTATATCAGATATAACTTTTCTAGGTATTTAATTTGCTGATGATGATTTGTGTATAGATAATTGATGGATAATCAGCTCGTTTAATTCGAGTAAATTTATTCTTATGATAGCTCTACTGTGTACTTTATGTGCTAAGTGCTTAGTAGATTGGTGTATTTCTCCGAATTTTTACGATATTTGTGTTTAGCATATAATAAACGCCCAGAATTTCATGGATACAAAGGAAACAAACCAAATTCAACTCAACCCAAGCGAACTACACCAATATAGTCGTACGCTTGCACGCAGGCTGACTGACTACTATTTTATTGACCATAGTTTTATAGAGGGAAAAGCTATTTTGAATTTTTGTGACATCAAGCAAGTGAATCTTTTTTTGGTAAAAAATCTTTTTGAAAAATGGCAGGGCGAAACCTCTAAACTTGAAAGCCCTTATTTTGATTTTAACCATGCTGCCGTAAAACAAGCCTTGCAGCAGTTTATGAATATACTCTCTCAGCATATCAAAATAGCACGTGAAGATTTTTATCCTTTGCTCACAGAGTCTATCCGAGAAACGCTTACAGTGATTGTACAACCCTTAAGTTTTTTTCAGCACGAAATCAAAAAATTGGCTTACCAACCGCCTAGCCACGCCAAATACAAAGAAATCTCTAAATACATCATCATCAATAAAAAAATTTGGACAGCTTTTTTAGACAAGATTGCTCACTTAGAAGAGTTAGACAAAGCCTCTGCCAATCAGAGCTTAGAGATAAGTTTTGAAGAACAGCGCGATACTATTGAACCTATGCAATGGGCTTTGCAAAACTTTTCGGATATGCTCCATTTAGACATCAACAAACTACTCGGGCAAGAAGAAAACAGCAGCCTCCTCACCGAAAGTAATGCTGAAAAGACTATCATCATGGAAGACAGCCCTACGGTGATTACTGAGAAAACTCCTCCCTATCAGCCACCCTCAGAAACGCTGGTGCAAAAGAAATTTATACAAGATGATGATGATGATGAAGATAACGCAGGTACTGCCCGCACCCTGAATGATGCCTTCAAAAATCAGAGCCAACCTACCAATCTCGCTGAGCGATTTAGAAATGCAAAAGTTGCTAACCTACGGTCAGCTATTTCGCTCAATCAAAAATTTCAATTTATCAATAAACTTTTTGATGGAGATAGCTTCGCCTTCAATGAAGCACTAGATAAGTTAGAGAAAAGCCAATCTTATGAGGAAGTAAGATTTTTAATTCATAACGAATACGGGCAACGCTACGCTTGGGATTTTGGCCAAGAAGACACCAAAAGTTTTATGGATTTGATAGAACGTAAGTTTTTTGGATAGGAGAAGATAGTAATTCCGTAGATATTAGCCCTTGTGTAAGCCAAGAAACTTACACAAGGGCTAGTTTTATTCTTTTGAACTCTAAAATACTGATAATCAGCAAGTAGCTACCCTAGTATAATTCTTTGGCTTAGTAAAGCCTTGGAAACTGCCTTGGGTCTGTTTCGTGCATTAGGTCATAAATTTTATCTAACACAGTTTCAATACTAGGTTTAGAAAAGTAATCTCCATCAGAGCCATAGGCAGGGCGGTGTGCTTGTGCAGTGATTGTAATAGGCTGAGAATCAAGCCATTGATAGGCATTTTGCTCTTCCAATACTTTTTGCATCATATAGGCAGTAGCTCCTCCAGGCACATCTTCATCTGCAAATACTACCCTGTTGGTTTTCTTGATAGACTTTAAAATCTCAAAAGTAAGGTCAAAAGGCAGTAGCGTTTGGACATCTACTATTTCACAGCTAATGCCTGTTTCTTCTAGCTGATGTGCGGCTTCTGCCACTATTCTACACATAGAGCCATAAGTAACAATGGTTACATCTTTGCCTTCTCTGATTACTTCGGGAATGCCCAACGGCACGGTAAATTCACCAATATTAGCAGGTATTTTTTCTTTGAGGCGGTAGCCATTCAAGCACTCAATGACCAGTGCAGGGTCATCACCTTTGAGCAATGTGTTGTAAAACCCTGCGGCTTGAGTCATATTGCGGGGAACTAAGATGTGCATGCCTCGTAGGCTGTGCAGCAGCATACCAATTGGCGAACCTGAGTGCCAAATACCTTCTAATCTATGCCCTCTTGTACGAACAATGAGCGGATTTTTCTGACCACCACGTGTACGGTATTGCAAGCTACTCACATCATCAGCCAATATTTGTAAAGCATAATAGATATAATCTAAGTATTGGATTTCTGTGATAGGACGCAGCCCTCTGAGCGAAGCCCCTATGCCCTGCCCTATGATAGTTGCCTCTCTAATGCCTGTATCTGTTACCCTCAAAACACCATGCTTATCTTGTAGCCCTGCAAATGCTTGATTTACATCGCCAATCCTACCTACATCTTCTCCAATGGCAAACACACGGGGGTCGCGTGTAAGCATAGCATCAAAACAAGCCTGCAGTACCTCTCGCCCATCAACAATACGGCTAGTTTCATCATATATGGGAGGGATAATTTCTACTAAGAGCGGAGAATCAGCAGATTGGCTGTGGAGGTGCGAGTTATAATCTTGCTTGGCAATGGTTTCAATACGCTGTATCCAATTTTGTAGGGCAGTGCGTGTAGGGTCGTTTGTATGCCTAAGTACCCTATTGGCTTTTTTCATTACCCTTAGGCTGTCGCTACGCATGGGGTCAATGGTTTTTTGTAGTTCTTCGTGCAGCGTCTGGAGTGCTTCTGCTTCGGTTGGGTGTGCTGCGATAGCTTGCGCTATGCATTGGAGAGCCTCTTGGTAATCTCCTTGAATATCCTCTACAAAGGCTTTCCAGGCGGCAGTTTTAGCTTCGGCTATATTTTTACGTGCCTCCTCTTCTATTTGGTCTAGCTCATGAAGCGATGCAATCTCTTGGTCGATAATCCACTCACGGAATTTTTTATTGCAATCAAATTCTTTTTCCCAAGCAAGCCTTTCTTCTGTTTTGTAGCGTTCGTGCGAGCCTGAGGTAGAGTGTCCTTGTTGCTGTGTAACTTCGGTTACGTGAATAAGTACAGGCACATGCTCTTCACGGCAGATTTTTTCTGCATACCTGTAGGCTTCGACCAATGCTACATAATCCCATGCTTTTACTTCTATGATTTCCCAACCTTTTTCATCCTCTTGTCTCTGGAAGCCTGCCAGGGCTTTTGAGATACTTTCTTTGGTAGTGTGGTAGCTTTGCGGTACAGAGATGCCGTATTCATCATCCCAGACTGACATCAGGAGGGGGATTTGTAGCACTCCAGCAGCATTAATTGACTCAAAAAATAGCCCCTCTGAGGTAGAAGCATTGCCAATAGTGCCAAAAGCAATTTCATTTCCTTTGTCAGAAAACGCTGTAAGATGGTATAAATCAGGGTTTTCTCTATAAAGTTTTGAAGCATAGCCCAACCCAATGAGGCGCGGCATCTGGGCAGCCGTAGGCGACATATCGGCGGAGGTGTTTTTGATTTCCATGAGGCTGTTCCATTGCCCATTTTCATCAATGGAGCGTGTTGCAAAATGTGCATTCATCATGCGTCCCGCCGAGCAGGGGTCGGCTTCGAGCTTAGCGTGTGCATAGAGTTGAGCAAAATATTCTTGATAAGTCATTTGCTGAGCAGCAAAAGCAAAGGTTTGGTCGCGGTAATAGCCTGAGCGAAAATCTCCTTTTTTGAATACTTTTGCCATTGCAATCTGAGGGAGTTCTTTTCCATCTCCAAAAATTCCAAATTTAGCCCTTCCCATAAATACCTCTCTCCTACCTACCAGGCTTACTTGTCGGCTTTCGCAAACCAAGAGATAATCCTTCAAAATTTCGTTTTTTGAAATGAGTGGATTCTGGGTGTTTATCTCAGTGCTTGTGTTGGTTAGTTCGCTTGTATTCATCTTATAAATTATTGCGTTTTTCTTATTTGATACCTCATCTCCACAAATTTAAATAAAAAAAATCAGGCTTCCAAGTACTTGCCTTAGGCAGACAACCATATAATATTCTAGCATTCTTAGAATAAAGCAAAATAGTCTTGAATAAAGTCAAAAAATATAAGGGTTTGGCAAAGTATTTTTGGTAAACTACTTCATAAATGATAAGCTACTTTTTTATGCAAAATTCTTTCTCAACTCTTTGCTTACCCTTACAGAAGGGCATAAGCTACCCCAGACTAGCTCATTTTTCGGCAATGCACAAACGCCTAATCAAGCCAGAATGTCGTGCGTATTCTCGAGTGAGTTCTTTGGCATTGGCAAGTTCAAAATCCTGAAAATCAAAGCCTGGGGCTACTGTACAGCCTACCAATGCGTAACCATTTTTATTTTTCATTTCAGAGGCAAACCAATGGTTGGCAGGCACTACTGCTTGCAAGGTTTCTCCTTTTTCAGGGTCTTGCCCTAGTTGAATGGTTGAGAGGTTTCCCTCTGGTGAGATGATGTAGATAAGCAAGGTGCTGCCCTGATAAAAATGCCACATTTCATCAGATTTGATTTTGTGGAAAGCAGAAAATTCCGCTCTTTGAAGCAGAAAATAAATCCCTGTTGCGTAATTTCTATTATGCGGAAATTGAGCAGGGGTGTCGCTTGTATGGATTTCCTGCGCACGGTAAGTTTCTTTGAAATAGCCTCCCTCAGGATGTTTTTGGAGAGCTAATCGAGCTATCCAATACTCGGCTTGGGGGTGTAGGTTATTTTCCATTTTATTGA
>CAYZQI010000167.1:0-9904 GCA_964480455.1 uncultured Cytophagaceae bacterium | reverse complement strand
GGTAAAGACTTGCACCATCTTTGATTTTTATGGCAGTCTTTACGGAGTAATTTTTATTACTTAGTAAAATATCTGCTTCTGGGCTATCAGTCTTATCAGATAAAATAGGCATCATTTGCCAAGGACGCAAAAACTCAATGCGGTGCTTATTTTCCCAGTTTTCTTTATCTCCCCAAGTCGGGTTCCAGGCTATCTTGCTGGCATAATCTCTATCAAAACGAAATAATGTATCTTGTGATTTCACATAAACAATGCCATCGGGCTGCCCAAATACAGATTTGAAACCAATACCTTTATAGCCTGTTTTGGAAGCATCATCTCTTCTATTACTGATTCCTATACTGCATAACCCTCTAATATCTCTAGCATCAAAGGGAGCTCCATTGTGAGAAATAACTACATAATCTTCTAAGATATCGATAGATAGTTCGGCATCTTCGCTCATAGCAGCATCATCTGCATTTTGAATGAGCTCATAGATAAATCTCTTGTTTTCAGAGTAGATGTCTGTAGCCAAAGATTCTACAGAGTTAGCAAGATTTACTACCTGAAATGGAGAGTCTATTTTTAGATTTTCTTCAAATATTTCTCGGATATGCTTACCTAGTCCTGATTCTTGTGTGCTCTGGTTGGGTGGGGAAGTTATTTTTCTAAAATGTTTTACTTTTAGTGAAAAAGGATTTCTTTGTCTATAATTATCATCACTGAGTTCTACTTCTACTTCATAAGTTTGGTTATCTTCTAGTCCTTTTCTAAGGTTGTATTTGATACCAATTCTTCGATCATGGCTGGCTTCAGATTTTAAAGGGTAGTCAATGATTTCTCCTTGGAGGCGGAAGTTGCGAAAATAGCCAAACGGCCTTGTCTCTTCTATTAGTTTGATGCCTTTGGGGATATGGAAATCTGCCTGAAATATAAATACATCTGTTCCCCAATATCTTTTCAGAATCTTGATAGCCTCCTCCCTAGACATTACTTGCTTTTTTGTTTCCATATTATTTCTCATTTGTGTGTTTATCCAATTGTGGTATTATAGGTTTTATTGCAGCTTTTTGGTTGTATATCTATCTATTGTTGAATTATTCCTTACTTTTCTCCTTCATCTAACTCAAGCATCTTAACTTTAACCTTGCTACCCAGCCTGAAGGAAGTTCTAAACGACACTTGCACAAGTGGAGAAAAGCCTCTCCCCAATCACACAGCCCAGCCTAACACAGCTTTTCCCCTTTATCCTCCAAATATGTAGATTTCTTTTAAATTTACAAAAAGAAAAGTATGAGAAAATCAGAGAAGGAATAGATTTATTGTCTTTGCAAGGGTTCCACTCTCCCTCAGCAAAGCACAAAAAAATAGCCATTGTGTTTTGGGTAGGTACACAATGGCTAATGGATTTACCTAGCACAAGATTAATTCGCCTTTATGAGCTGTGCTTCCAAGGCTTTTTCTTCCCTGAGTTGTTTTTGGATTTGTTTTACGGTAAGCGTTGAGCCATCATGACTCCACCCTGGAGGGCCGAAGATATACATAAACTTATGGTACCAATTTTTTGATTTTTTTACATCTTCCCAAATGCTTTTGTATTCGTGGGTGAGTATCACCCAAGGATTATGAGAATTGGGAGCGTGTACTACACCATATTTAATTTGTATATTCTCATCATACTCTGCCCAAGAGCCAAATATTTTATCAAAAAGATTGAGGTAGCCGCCGTGGTTCTTGTCCAAATATTCTACATTTTGAGAGTGATGGACTTGGTGTTGGGTATGTGTGTTCAAGAATTTTTCAAGGAAGCCTAGTTTGGGAATGTATTGCGTATGCAACTGAAACTGCCACAAGGCCTCAATGCCCAAGCATACCAACACCATTAAGGGATGAAAACCAATGGCAGGTAGCCACATATAAAACAAAGGCTTGTAAAGCAATGTAAACCACCCATTGCGCACGCCTACGCTGAGATTGTAGTGGTCTGAAGAGTGATGCACAATATGGGCTGCCCACAGAAAACGAACTGTATGATTGAGTCTATGAAACCAATAATAGCTAAAATCATCTAAAAACTGGCAGATGAGCCATGTGTACCAAGCCCAGCCAAAAGCTTCATAGCCTAAGATGTTCATTCTTACGCCATTTACCTCAGGGTTGAACAACTCATAAACTAGATTAAAGATAACAATGGCAGAGACTACTTTTAACAGAGGGGCAAGCAATCCTGAGCCAATACCCATAAAAAGGCTAGAACTCAGGTCTTTCCATTCATAGAGGTTTTTTTCACCATGTAGTTTGCTAAAAACAAGCTCGAAAAGTATGAGTGCTGCAAAACAAGGCACGCCATACACCAAGGGGTTTGTGATGTCCATATTAACAAGAAGTTTAAAGATTTTGAATTTTGCAAATTGGAATCAAAAATGATATTGATTGATATTACATTTTCAATGTTTCAAAACTAAGAAATAAATCATTAAATAGCTTAACTATTTTAAAATTTATCTTGTTTTCAAAAATTTTAGACTAATTTTCTCTCAAAAGAGATGAAACAAGTGGTTTTTTACGGAGGCGAACCTAAAAATAGTGGTTTTAGTTAAGCTAAATTTATAGCCTTTCTATGAGATTGTATTTACTCTCCTTTGATTACTTTCAGAATAATTCTGTCTAAATCGTGCTGACTCAAGCCAATTTTTTCTGCAAACTGTATGCAGAGTTGATATTCTCGCTCATGGATTTTTTTATCAATCATCATCATCATCACGATGTCTTCAAGTTGGCTTAGTTTTTCTGGGTCTGTATCTGGTATGATGAGTTCTTTGCTACTGCTATTAAACATAATTTCAGAAGCTTCGTGTGTACTTATGCCCATTTGCTGGGCAACTTGCACCAAAAAAGAGGTTTCTTCGTAGGCGAGTCTGCGGTCTGCCATGGCAGTAAGATACAAATTTTTGAAGTAATCAAGAGCTTTTTGATGGCGAGTCATATCAAATGTGTGTTTTATGAGGTGATTTCATATTATTATTGTCAAAAGTTTAAGCTATTTTTGCGCTGCTCATTTTAAGCCATTCAGCATACCAAGCCTCACAATAAAATAAAGGCCTACACACCTAAAATTTGTATTTTTAAAACCTAGAATTTATTAAAAAAGTATGCTTTTGGCTAAAATTCCTTCACCATAAGCAAGTCCTCATACATAGTATTTTCCATTAAATAAGGGTGTATGCCTATGTGCTTAAAACCAAATTTTTCATAAAACTTCATCACAAGTTTATTTATATCCCAAACACAAAGCCAAACTAATAAAAAATTTTCTTTTTTCATTAGTTGCAATACATATTCTATCAATTGTGTACCTAATCCTTGTTTTTTGAAAGCAGGGTGGACATAAAACCGCTCAATACAAATTATATTTTCTATGGGCAGGCTTGGTGTAGAGAGTTGTGTATTGAGCTTTACGTAGCCAAGAAGTTGTGTATCTTCTCCGTCTTGCTGTGCCTTGGCAACCAAGTAACGGATATGAGGCATTGCTAAGTCTTGTGCTACTTGTGCCAGTGCAAACACGCGCGCTGTGTACGCCATAATCTCTTCTTTTTCGGTAGGTGCTAGGGGCAAGTAGGTTTGCTCAAAAGTATATTTTCCTAAAACAGCTAGGGCAGGCGCATCTTGTGCGTCGGCAGGTGTTAAAATAATGCGTGTAGATTTTGAAAGTGCCATTTTCTTGTAAGGTTTTGATGTAAGTTTAGTAAAGCAACGGGAGTAGTGTTGATGTTTTGGGTAAAAATAAATAAAATAATTTGCAATATTCACCTGACAATCAATGCCTGCGCCTTGGTTGGCTGCTCTCTCTCGCGGTCTGCTTCTTCACAGAACCGAGATTTCTTCTGGAGGGTGTGCTTTGCCAGACATAAATTAGGCTGCTGACCGAAGTCAGGCTTTTAGCGGCTTTCTCCTCAAAATTGTAGCACAGTTATTTTTAATTAGGGCGTACTTTCTCCAGTTCTATTTGAAGGTTTTTATTTGTTGGTTCTTTGAGGTACTTGTCTAGTGCTTCTACATAATCCGGATTTTGAGAATAGTAGAGTTTTGCTATCTTTTTGTAGGGTGTAATGTAAAACAGAAAACAAGTTGAGGCAATTAGTACGGTGCGCGAGAGCAGATGGCGGTAGTGCAAAATCCAAGCAGGGGCTTGTGCCACACGGTACTGAAAGAGTACAAAAATCAATGCCCCCACAAAAGCTGCCAATACATACCTCAGCACATCGGCAGCATAAGGCAACAGAGAGAGTTTCATGAGTAAACCTACTGAGGCGAAGCAGGCTACCAAATAAGTGAAAGCAGATAAAAAATTAAATTTTGAAGGGCTAGGATATGCCTGCCACTGAGCGGGCAAAAAAAGATGGGCTACATAAAAAACGCCCAGCCCTAGCAAGCCCAAAGGCAAGAGTATCTCACCCAAGCCTATGCTTTTTATCTTCAAAATAAAGCCCAAAAGTGCTAACACTGCTAGGGCAACTTCGGTGTAGTAAGGAGTCTTGTTCATACTTGGTATTAGCGAAAGCCGATTTTTATATCTGTACTCACAAAATCTGTCAGGTCTTCTTTCAATGGATTATTAAATATTTGTGCCAATGTAACTGGTTTGTCGAAGGTTCTGTTTAGTTGATTGAGCTGAGAAATCTTGTTGGCATTTTCTATGGGCAGTTCTCCAAATTTATGGATTCCGAGCAGCCGCCCCTCGCGCAAGAGTGCCTTATCAAGGTTACGAATATCGGTATTGAAGGTAGAGATGATTTTCAGATTAAGTACATCAGAGAGCAGCCCATCAGAGATATTGAGCAGATTGGCAATAGAAGTTTTATCGCTGCTGAAGCTATCGCGTGTTTGGACAGAGTCTTCCGATTCTTCAATCACGAGTACAGAGTGCTGGTAGTCAGAGATAAAGGTAATGAGCTGTGGGTTAGCAAGTTCTCTCAACAGTGTGATAGGATAGAAGATAAAATTGGTTTCGGGGCGTGCCTGCGAGATGAGGTAACGGATATAGTTGGTTTTACCACTGCCTGTTAGCCCGTGGAAGATAAACAAGCCTGAGCGTTCTTTTTGATGAATCATCTGCAAGATTTTGCTGTGTTTGTTCTCAAATCCTGCACCGTAGTAGAGGTTCAGGTCATTGATTTTGGGCTGTTTGATTTCGTATTTATTCAGTCTTAGACCATCTCTGGGCATAGAACTGACAATGTTGATGTATCGTTTGGAGTCGTGTTGTATTTCTATGGTACATTTCTCGGCAAGCTCAAATATTTTCATAAGCTCGGGCGTGGAGATGCTTTCAATAGCCAAAGCTTCGTGAGGGCGGAAGGAAATATCCTCTAAGCTCTTGATATTGTCGTTGTTGATGGTCATTACGATTTGCTCATCTTTCAAGAACAAATACCAGTCTATGGAGTACCGCTGTTCTTTTTTGTTAAAGTAAGTATTGTGTCGGTAGATTTTGACCTCACCGTAGCCCTGCTCGGTGAGTACTTGCAGAAAGGAATCGAGCTTTACTAGCTGGTTGCTCTCAAGAAAATCATCAACGGTATATTCTACCAGTTTTTGATCGAATTTATTGATGAGGTAGTAAGATTCGTAGAAGTAGCTTCCGTCAAAGACATTGTACCTGCCATAAAACTTACTTGGAGTGCTATCTTTTGACATAAAAGAGTTTGATTTTTGTACGTTGATATTCAAGCCTACAAAGTTATAAAAAAGCTTGCAAAATGGTGCAATCTTTTATTTTTATTAGTGTTCTGCGGTAAACACCATTAAAGTAACCAACAAGATGTAATTTTTTGATGTTAAAAGACATGTTTTTATCGTATAAAATCACTGATTCATTGTAACTTTAAAGAAAATATATATTCTTCATACGTCTTGATGTATGTTCAAAATCTCAATAAAAACACAACTTGTCTGCACTCAGAAGTATGTCTTATAACCATAAAAATACTGTATTGCAATGCTTTGTAGGCGTATTAGCTCTTTTTGCTACCTTTGCGCTTTCTGCTCAAACCATTGAGATAGATAGCCTAAGGCACATCTTACCTAGCCTAAAAGGCAAAAAAAAAGTAGATGTGCTCAATAAACTTTCGCTAAGATTTATCAATTCAGACCCTGAGAAAACTTCATACTATGTAAGAACTGCACTTAGTTTGGCAGAAAAACAAGCCTATCCTGCAGGAAGGGCAGATAGCTACAACATTATCGGGCTTTTTCATAACTTACAAGGCAACTACCCACAAGCACTCAATCACTACCTGAAATCATTAGAAATTTATAAACTCACCAAAGATAAAGAAGGACAAGCAACTGCGCTGCTCAATATTGGCGTACTTTACCAGCACCAAGGAAGTATTGAACGGGCAATCGATTACTACCAAGAGTCAATGCAAATTCATCACTCCTTAGATAACTCTCTGGAGGTAGCCAAATGCTTGCATAACATTGGCAATGCCCACAGCATCAAGGCAAGATTTGAAAAGGGTTTGAACTACCTCAACCAAGCTCGTACAATTTATACAAAATTCAAGGCTGAATCAGATTTGGCAAAAGTGTATAACAATATCGCCAACATCTATGACGACCAGCAAGCCTATACAGAGGCACTCCGATACTACCAAAAAGCATTGGAAAAATTTGCGAAGATTGATGACAAAGTAGGGATAGCCGTATGCCTTAACAACATTGCCAATATTTACAAGATAGAAGAAGACTACGACCAAGCTCTCAAGTATGCACGTAAAAGCCTAGAAATGGCGCAAAATACTGGTGCAAAAGATGACATCAAAAACGCTGCATATAATCTCTCTCAGATTTACTCTTTTCAAGAAAACTACGGCCGTGCTTTTGAGTACCTCAACCTCTACAATACCTTGGAGAGAGACATGTTCAATGAAGAAAATGCTAAGCAGATTGGTCGCTTTCAGGCAACCTTCGACATCGCGCAGAAGGAAAACGAAATAGCTCTCCTCAACAAAGACAATGCCCTCAAACAAGTATTGATTTATGGCTTCTCTGTAGTAATTGTGCTAGTACTTGCCCTACTTGGTATTTTGCTCTGGGCCTACCGCCAAAAAATGAAAACCAATCGGCAATTAGCCACCCAAAAAGACCTTATAGAAAGTAAAAACCAAGCCCTCGAGCAGAGTGAAAAAGATTTGAAACAAAGCAATCTACAACTTCAAGAACGCTCCGAAGAACTCGCCGCCTCCAAAGAGCAGCTCGAGAAAAAAAATATTTTGATAGCAGATACCAACAAAAATATGCGCGCTAGTATTAGCTATGCACAGCGTATTCAAGAGGCAATACTGCCGCCTATCCCCGAAATCAAAGCAAAATTTCCTGAATTAGTGCTTTTTTATAAGCCCAAAGACATAGTGAGTGGCGATTTTTACTGGTTTGCCGAGCTTGAAGGTATTTATTACTTGGCTGCCGTAGATTGTACAGGGCACGGCGTACCAGGTGGGTTTATGAGTATGATTGGGCATGCTTTCTTGAACCAAATTTTAAAAATCCAAAATGTTACCCAGCCAGGTGAGATACTCAACCAACTGCACCAAAACGTAATTCAGGCACTACACCACGACACTGCACGCCGACAAGACGGCATGGAAATGGTGCTTTGCGCTATCAACCCACAAAAGAAAGAAATTAAGTATGCTGGAGCTGTTACGCCTATGCTCATTTTTGATGAAGGCAAAAAGCACCTTATTCAGGGAGAGAGGCAATCTATTGGAGGGGCATACAATTTCCGCGACCAAAATGTACCTTTTACTACTCAGACCTTCCGCTACCAATCGCCTACCATGATTTATATGTTTTCTGATGGCTTTCAAGACCAGTTTGGGGGGGAGCGTGGGCGTAAGTTTGGAAAAAATAGATTTTATGAACTGCTCAACGAAATCAACCAATTACCTGCCACTACGCAATCTCATCTCTTGGCAACTCGCTTTGAAGAATGGCAAAAAGACAACAGCCAAATAGATGATGTGATGGTGCTAGGAATAAAGCTATAGAAACCGCCTGAAAACAACAAAATACTTTTTTTTAAACTGACGCAATGCATCTTACTGGCTGTCTGTCTTTCGTATTTCATCTATGAGGGTATTTATCTTGTTCTCGAGCCGAGTGATGCGAACCTCTAATTCTTGGTTATTATCGCTCATCATCTCATCAACAAAAATAGCATTGACGATAGAAAGTCCGAAGATGCCCCCACAGATAACTACTATCGTGAAGTAAAGCGTAGTAAAGAATATGTATAACTCAGAATGATTGGGCGTGATAGACTCTGGAATCTCATACCAGCCCTCAAGTGTAAACATCTTGAAAGTAGTGTAAGAAGACTTAAGCACATTTCCAAAATGCTCTGGAGAGGCATCTCTGAATAAATAACAATTGAAAAGTGCCACTACCAAATTAAAAAGGAAAAAAGCCAATAATACAAAGATAGAAGATTTTAAAGCACGCCCTACCCCACTGAGAATATTATCTAAATCAGGTACAAATTTCAAGAATCTAAAAAACTTCAATACCCTTATTGCTCTAAAAACCAAGAGTAAGGTCAAATCAGGAAAATTGAAAATATACAGCAATAAAGAAGGGGTAGTAAGTATTACAATGATAAAATCAAGCTGATTCCAGCCAGAGCTAATGTAAGCTCGCCAGCCCATAGCACGCACCTTGAAAACAAGCTCTAAAAAAAATAGTATTGTCAGAATGTTGTCTGTATATTCAAGATAATAGAAGTAATCTTTCAATTCTACAAATGAAAGTAGCATCAAGACTATTATGTTGAACATAATGGCAACTAAAATAAAACGTTCATTGAGAAAAGTAGATTTTAAAAATTGGTTCATTCCTTTGGTTTTTGAGCGTCATTAATATCTTTCTTGTAGGCTATTTTGAGGGTATAAGCATCACCAAATATTATCATTTGTGACTTTTCCTGAAGATAATGGTCTAAATAACTAAGAAAAATATTAAATTCACGTTGAATTTTGTTACTAACATATACATATACAAAAATAATCCTAATTTTATGAAAAATTCACTCATTCTTAGTTTGTTAGCTATTGTTACTTTTGCTTACCCTACAATAGCACAAGACCTTACCATTACAGAAAGAAAAATGTCTTTTGGTGATGAAGCCTATGACGCCCTTGTAGTCAATATTGTTAATGCTGATGAAGCAAAAGCAAGTATTGAGAAATATGCCAAAGATAAACTAGGCCTAAAACTCAAAAAAGACAACAAAGAAACCTTAATCGCTGAGAAAATCTCAATGCCTACCATCATTCCGAGCAAAAGAGGTGATTTTTTAGTATTCATTAGTGAAAGCCAATTGGCAATCGCCTATCGAATGGGCTATGACTTCATCTTGAATAGCCAAGAATACCCCGAAGAAATGTTTAGATTCAAGCAATTGATGAATGATATTCTGTTTACTTACTATGTAGATGGATTCAATGCACAAATCGAAGCAAAAGAAGCACAAATCAAAGACTACGAAAAAGAGATTTCTAAAAATACCCGTGAAAGCGAAAAACTTGCCAAAGATGTGCAAAAAAATACTAAGAAAATGGGTAAATCAGACCAAAGCGAAAAAGTAGAAATGGAAAACGAAAACATCAATGCTCAGAATCAGCAGGCAGCTCTTGCAGACATTAATAGCAACCTGAATAATGAGATTCGCAAACTCAATGACGAAATCAATACCATTCGCCAAAACATCAATGCACTATCTCAAAAAGCAGCTGCCAACTTAATAAAAACCAAAGAATAGTAGCAGCATAAGCCTCAATGCTTAGAAAATCTACTCAGAAAATGATGATTCTTTGACAATTTTTGTGATTGTGTGCGATAAGATGAGCTAAATACTGTT
>CAYZQI010000166.1:0-10031 GCA_964480455.1 uncultured Cytophagaceae bacterium | reverse complement strand
AAAGTTCCACTATATTTTTGATGTTGTTTTCAAATATTTTAGTGATATTTGTATGTATTTCTTCGGAGTACATCGGCTTAGGTTTAGGTGCGCAAAATCTAATCTAAGCCTTTTTTTTGTAACACGCAAAAATTGTCATGTAGTGTAGTGGTAGTGTTTTATCAGATAGGTTGAATACTGTTCAGAACATAAATACCAGCGGACTGAAAGTCCGCTGCTACAGATTTTCACAGAAATTGTCAGAAAATCAAAAATTTTTAACAGTAAAATTCCAGAAAAACATAAAAATTTTTGCTACTTCTGTAAGTAAAATACTCATAATCATTCAATTGACTTGCATAATCATTGACAACTGATAATAAAAAATAACTTGCTTAATTTGCCTTTTTGCATAAGCCTTGCTATCTTCATACACAGTATCAAAAAATCATAAATTGTAATGGCAAAAAAAATTACGCTGCATCTAATACTATTTGCTTTAGGCTTGGGTTTTAGTTCCTGCCAAGCACCCACTTCACAAGAACAGCCACTCACCAAAACCCCCACTACTGATACCCTGAAAACAGTCTTGGTTACAAGTCCTAAAATTGGTTTAGATAGTGCCAAAGACATTAAGATAAAAGGACATTGGGTTACAATTCTTTCACCCAATACAAGCCCAATCAAAGGCAATATTTTGGTGCTGCCTGGCTGGAGTTTTCCAAGGCAAGACTGGTGTGAAAAGTCAAGTCTTTGTGGTAAGGCATTGGCAAGGGGCTACCGACTGATACTGCCCGAAATGGGTAAAAGCGTCTATTCCACACAGCTTTACCCTGAAACCCGTGCTGACTGGTGCAGCTTTCCTACCAATACTTGGCTGATGCAAAAGATGATTCCGTACTTGCAAGATTCGCTAGGAATTATGACATTGACACAAGATAATTTTGCCCTAGGACTTTCAACAGGTGCAAGGGGTGTAGCAATGGTAGCACTTGCCAACCCCGCTTTGTGGAAAGCAGGTGCAGCCCTCTCTGGTGATTATGACCAGACCCTGATGCCACAAGATAGACTGATTGCAGGTTTTTATGGCAACTATGCTCAATTCAAAAAAAGATGGGAAGATGTAGATAACCCCAATCGGCAAGCCCAGAACTTCAAAACACCGCTTTATCTTGGGCATGGCAAGCAAGATAATGTTATTCCTCCCAACCAAACTGAGTTATTTCATAGCAACTTGCGCAGGCTTCACCCTAATCTTAGGCTTAAGCTCAATATGCAAGCCAATGCCAAGCACGATTATGCCTACTGGGACTCAGAGGTAGAAAATATGTTGAATTTTTTTGAGGAGAAATAAGCCATGGAGCTACTCATTAGCTTATGGGTATTTGCCTACTGCGCGCTTACTATTTGGCTTTGGGTAGGCTGGCACAAAGCCAAGAAAACTATTCTTTCAGATTTTTTAGATAACAAAAGTCTAAAAGTATCTGTGGTGATTGCAGTGCGCAACGAAGCCCAAAATATTACGTGTTTGCTCAAAGACCTTGCACTGCAATCGGTCGGAAAGGATTTTTTTGAAGTCATCATCATCAATGACTGCTCAGAAGATGATACAGTAGCACAAGTAGAGGCATTTCAGCAAAAAAATCTAATACAGTTAGAATTGCTGCATTTGCCTATAGAAGCGCAGTTTTACTCTCCTAAAAAAGCCGCTCTTACCCTAGGCATAAACAAGGCACAGGGCGAACTCATCATGACTACTGATGGCGATTGCAGGGTATTGCCAGATTGGATAAAGATTTTTTGGCTTTTTTATGAAAAATATCAACCTAAATTCATAAGCGCAGGGGTTACTTTCCACAATTCGCCTCATTTGTTTGCCCGATTGCAGACCATAGAATTTGCAAGTTTGGTAGGTAGCGGAGCAGCTACGCTCAACTGGGGCGTACCTACAATGGCAAATGGGGCAAATTTAGCCTTTCCCAAAAAAGTATTTGAGGCAGTGAGGGGCTACAAAGGTTTTACCCAACTTGCCTCTGGCGATGATGAGTTTTTGATGCACAAAATTGCAGCAGAATATCCTATGCAGGTACTTTTTTTAAAAAATAGAGCTGCCATAGTGCATACCAAGGCGCAAGAAAGCATCTCCAAATTTTATGCACAGCGCAAACGCTGGGGCAGTAAGTGGAAATATTATCAAGATTGGCGACCTAAGTTATTGGCTTTCTTTATTTTTGCTTTACATTTGAATTTGATAATAGCAACTTGCTTGACATTTTTTGGCAAATACACTGCTGAAATTCTGATTTTGCAACTTGGGGCAAAATTTTTGGTAGAATTTGGATATTTGTTTGTGCTGCTCAATTTTTTTGATAAAAGACACCTTGCTTGGCTAATTTTGCCCTTACAGTGGTTTTATCCATTTTATGTTGTAATTTTAGGCTTGGCAGCACAAGGAAAATCTTACACTTGGAAAGGTAGAAAATTAGAATAAAAAATGACAGACCTAGAGTTTGACGTGCTAGATGAATTGTATTTTGTACAAGCTTTTCAACAGTTAAAAGAAAACTTAGACATTAGCAGCGAACAGCTACGAGCTACGCTTCAACTATTGGTAGAGAAAGGCTGGGTAAAGTGCTTTTATATCAATAAAGACGAACCCATTGCAGAAAAAGACATAGACCTCTTAAACAATTACAAAGAATATGCTTATCTTGCCACAAAAGCGGGCTTGATGGCGCACAATGGAAGAATCTAAGCCTTACAAAGTCAAAAAAACAATCCGTAGGTTTACTAGCTAATTTTATTTTTTAAAACATGCAGCAAGAAAAAGTACGTACACCTTTTTACTATATAAAAAAAAGATTCCTTGCCAATCAACCTGCTGTGTTTGGATTGGTAATCATCATATTGTCGGTGGTGGTTTCTATCTTGGGCTACTCTATTATGCCCGATAAAACCCCTTATGCAGATGATAGGGCAGATGAAATCAGCAAACAGCCCCCGGGTTTTACAGTTACGGTCATTAAATACCATAAAAACTTAAAAGTAGAAAAGCGCAATTTCTTGTTAGCTATCTTATTTGGGCAACCTAGCGAATATGAAACTATCCCCGTGCAAAGCCATCGTATTGATGAAGCCACCCTTACGCTCTACCTGAAAAAATTTGGAGAAGGCAATCGCGAGTATAGCTACCCCCTAATAGATGTTGTGAAATCAATTTACGTAGGAAAGTCTGATAAAATGCAGGGAAACAACTACTTCTACGACCCCAAGACTCGCCGTGTAACTTACCTTGACATAGAGGGTAAAAAGCACCAACTCAACCGGGTAGAAATCTTAGAAGAGTTTGAGAAAAAAGGAATAGAACAACGCACCTACTGGCTAGGCACTGATAAATCAGGGCGAGATATGCTTAGTAGATTGCTCTTCGGCGTGCGTATTTCGCTCGGTATAGGGCTGATTGCTGTGGTCATATCCTTTGTAGTAGGTATTTTTCTGGGTTCACTGGCAGGGTTCTTTGGAGGTTGGGTAGATAGCCTTATCCTTTGGTTTATGACCGTGGTCTGGTCTATACCAGGTATTATGCTTGTCATTGCCATTAGTTTGGCACTTGGGCGAGGCATTTTTGTTGCCTTTGTAGCCATAGGGCTGACTACATGGGTAGAGATAGCAAGGGTAGTAAGAGGGCAAATTATGAGTATCAAACAAATGCAGTACATAGAAGCTGCCCGTGCAATGGGTATGCGCAGCCATCGAATCATTTTTGTACATATTTTACCTAATATTTTTGGCCCTTTGATTGTAATTCTGACTTCTAACTTTGCATCTGCTATACTCACTGAGGCAGGCTTGAGCTTTTTAGGTTTGAGTGCGCAGCCTCCAATGGCTTCTTGGGGCGTGATGGTCAATGAAGGTTTTAACTTTATTACGGCCCCAGGTGGCTTTTATTTGGTGCTTTTCCCGAGCCTTTGCATAGCAATTATGGTATTGGCTTTTAATTTATTTGGTAACGGACTAAGAGATGCGTATGACCCCAAAACGAAAGCAAGAGCAAAATAATTTTAAGGCAAAATTTCATCAGGTAGAGTTAGAACTAAACGCAATTTTAGAGATTACGCAAGCTATCAATAACAATGTGCCCGAAGAAGCACTCTATTTGATGTACAACTTCACTCTAAGAGGTAACCTCCACATCGAGCGGCTGGCTTTGTTTGTGCTAGATACCCTATGGGAGTGCAAAGTACATTTTGGCATTTCGGGAAGTGTAGAAAGTATTGACCTCAACACAGAAGAACTTACTCAAATCAAAGACATTACACCTACTAAAAAAATTAAATTCAAAAACGACTTTTTCAAGCAGTTTGATTTCTTGATACCCGTAATGCACAAAGACCGTGTGCTTGCTTATGTCTTCGTAAACCAATACCAAATTGGCAGAGAACTCTACAAAAAAGAAATAGATAATCGCTTTGTACAGGCCCTCAGCAACATCATTTTGGTAGCCATAGAAAATAAAAAGTTGGTCAGAAAACAAATCCGACAAGAAGCCTACAATAAAGAAATGGAAATAGCACAGAAAGTACAAACGCTGCTTTTTCCACAAAAACTTCCCCTCACTGAAAAGCTGAAAGTTAAGGCTACTTATTTCCCACACGACCTTATAGGTGGAGATTATTATGACTTCATCAAGGTTGATGAAGATAAATTTCTGGTATGTATTGCCGATGTATCGGGCAAGGGAATCCCAGCAGCCCTCTTAATGTCTAATTTTCAGGCTGCCCTTCGTACACTCATCAGACAGACCGAAGACCTAGAGCAAATTGTAAGAGAACTAAACTACTCTGTTTATCAAACCGCACAAGGTGAGCATTTTATTACGTTCTTGATTGCCTTCTACAACCAAAAAAGTCATACCCTACAATACATCAATGCAGGGCATAACCCTGCATATTTTTACGACTATGAGCAAAAGCAAAGCATACTCTTAGACAAAGGCACTACCATTTTGGGTATTTTCTCACCGCTACCTTTCTTAGAGAAAACCACCCTCAGCAATCTCAATGGCTTTTTCTTATTTGCCTACACCGATGGCGTAACCGAGGTAGAAAACCCCGAAGGTGAGCAGTTTGGTTTAGAAAGATTGATTAGTTTTTTGGAATCGCGTCGCAATAAAGGGCTTTCAGAAATTCACGGTAATCTTATGACGCGCATCAACCAGTTCAAAAAAACTGCTAGGTACAATGACGACATTACCTTACTCTCTTGCAAGGTAGAAGTGCAATCGCCCTAAGGCTTAGACAACCCATCAAAGATACGCTTGGCAAGAAACTTAGTCAGCCTTTTATGTAGCTCTGAGTGGTGCTGTTGGTAGAATTGCAGCTCGGTAGCTGTAAAATGCCCTACTAGCAAGCCTATCAATAGGTATTTTAGAGGGGTGCGCCTCGACAAACTGCGCTCTATAAAAACCTTCTGCTTTTCTTCTGAAAGATCGAGAAAGTCTATCTTATTGATTTCTAGTAAGTAGCCTTCAAAAATACGAATGATTGAAGCATGCTGCATCTTTAATATTGGACGCAAAGTGTTTGACTGAAAATGCCCTATTTCATTTTCTTCTTCCTCTTGATGAATGGCCAACTTAGGGCGCAAGGCAAGTAATTTTTCTGAATATTCGCTACTTTCCATTTTTTTATTTATTTGACATTTGCTTAACTCGCAAGCCATAAGATTAGTTGCTTTGTAATTATTTTTTGAATTGTTGTGTAACAGTCTAATACTATTCAATGTGTGTGCTCTAGCTGACCTGTGGGTTCTATGATTTGTTGATGAGCAACTTGAATTACCTAGATTAGTAACTAGCTTTGCAGACCAACGGATATACAGAACAGAACATCAAATCAAAAAACAATTGAATATACAAACCAAAAAAGCTGCTCATGTGTTAGTAGCTATTCATTATTTGTTCACAAATGGTATAACCTTAGTGGATTAGTTAGAAACCAAAACACAAAGATTATCTAATGACCAATCTTCCGATAAATAAAGAAATGCCGCCCAAAGAGCTGTATTCTATGCATTTTAAGATGGTAGTGCTTGTGATTGCTATGCACCTAGCAGGCTTTTTGGGTTTGCAGTGGACACTCTCGCGCCCCACTTTTGAGCTATTGATTCCCTTCAACCTCGTTGGTACTACCTTTATTCTACTGTATTTTCATCGCGATTGGAGTAGAGCTTTTATCATTTTTGCTTTAACTACTTTTTTGGTAGGCTTCGGGATTGAATGGCTAGGGGTGCATACAGGGGCAATCTTCGGAAGCTATCAATATGGGCATACACTTGGCTTTAAGCTAGATGGTATTCCTCCCTTGATTGGGCTGAATTGGCTAGTGTTGGTTTATTCTGTGGGGATAATGTCTTTAAAAATCAATACTAATTTATGGCTGAGGGCTGCTATAGGGGCAACTCTGATGGTATTGTTAGATATTTTGATTGAGCCTGTGGCGATAAAACATAATATGTGGAGTTGGGAGCATGCACACGTACCACTGCAAAACTATGTGGCTTGGTGGATAGTAGCTTATAGCTTGGTTGGATTATTTCTCAGGCTTGATTTCAAAAAAGAAAACCCCATAGCAGTCTGGATATATGGTGCACAGTTTTTTTTCTTTTTGTTTCACAATTTGACCTATTCTTTCAACATTTTTTAAACAATCTATATTTCTTTGAGTTATCGAAACATAAGGAATTGCTAGCAATTTCTTAATAAGAACATTGTAGCCTGTCTTATTAGGTAGGTTTACAATCCATTTTTAAGCTTTCACTTTTTTATTATTTGTTTAATCTTTTTGGTCGAAAGTTGATTGTTTTTTAAAGTGTTTTATCTTTAACAAGAAATGAAATTATGAGCTTATATTCAATCCGAGATTTAGAACATTTATCAGGCATCAAAGCACACACCTTGCGTGTGTGGGAACAACGCTACAACCTTGTACAGCCTAAGCGTACCGACACTAACATCAGGTATTACGATGATGGAGATTTAAAATTGATTCTGAACGTTTCTTTACTAAAGGAAAATGGATTCAAAATATCAAAAATTGCCGATATGACAGAAAATGACTTGAGGCAAAAGGTCATTGAAATTACTGAACAGAGTTCCAAATCACCTGAGCAAATCCAAGCCCTTACCTTGGCAATGATAGACCTCGACGAAGACAGGTTTGAAAAAATAATTTCTACCAATACGCTTCAGATAGGTTTTGAGCGCACTATGCTTCATATTATCTATCCCTTTTTGGTGCGGATTGGCTTCTTGTGGCAAACAGGGGCTATTAACCCCGCCCAAGAACACTTTATTAGCCACTTGATTCGTCAAAAAATAATTGTTGCCATTGATGGGCAAGTCTATCAAAAAAATCCTGAATCTCGAAAATACCTACTCTATCTTCCTGAGGGTGAAACCCACGAGCTTTCACTGCTTTTTGCTTGTTTTATCATCAAGTCAAGAAACAACCGCGTGATATACCTTGGGCAAAGCCTTCCTTTTCAAGATCTAGTAGAGGCACACAAAATACATCAACCCGAATACATCTTGACCATCATTACCTCTACCCCAGGGCAAGACGCTATCCAAGAGTATGTTACTAAGACATGCAGTAAGTTCCCTAATTCAAAAGTACTCCTAAGTGGCTATCAAGTGGTAGGTCAAGATTTGAAAGTTCCTGAAAATGGTATCATTATCAATAAAATAGAAGACCTTATTACCTTCATAGAGGTTGATGATGAAGCAACTCGTTAAGCAGTGCAAAGATTAAAAGATATGGTTGTCTGACAATTTTTGTGGAAATCTGTAGCAGCGGACTTCCAGTCCGCTGAAATTTATGTTTTAAACAGTATTCAGCTCGTCTTATCGCACGCAATCACAAAAATTGTCAAAGAATCAAACATATTATATTAAAAAACAATGCTTGTTTTGCGATACAAGACAGGCATTGCTTTTTTTGGTAGCTTGATGATGTATTTGGCAGCCAGATTAGGAAAGTATAAAAAATAATTCTTGATACGGTAGTCCCTAGTTAAAGTGTGTATCCTGAAAAACTTGTTCATTACACCCCACCCAAACCCCTCAGGAGGAGGGTTTAATCTTAATATAGTGAGTTTCTTATTATCACTGATTTAGCTCCCTTCTCCCTCAGGGTAAGGGACTGAGGTGAAAACAACTGAAAAAACCATGTACACTTAACTGTTGGACTACCAACAGCTAATAATTAACCCTATCTTATTTTATCAGTGTTTTTATTTGGCTCGCACCCGAGATGTCGGTGCTGAGTTGTTTGGGCTTGCTGAGGTAACGCAATACACTTGCTCCACTAGCCTCTACTTTTAGTTTTTGAATTACATTTAGGTCTGCTTTGCTTGCTCCACTCAGGGTGATTTTTACCTCTTGAAAGTTAGCTTTGATAGCATCTAAGCGAGAACTTCCTGAAATATCAGCCTTTAGTTGCGCTATCCAATCTCCTCCACTCACGAGCGAAAGCCTTGAGGCACCTGTAAGTTCAACCTCTAGCTTATCTTGTGTCTGTAAGTTAGTTTGCGCAAAGCAAGCCCCCGAAAGGCTAATTTTATCCAATATACTGGTGTATAATACTATTTTTAGATTACGATTCAAGCCGATACCTCTCTTGGGAGAAAGAGAAAGTTTGCCATCTCTTTGGGAAATGTCTATTTTGTCGTAGTCGCCCTCGAGTGCATGCTGGTTAGCATTAGGCCTTACAATAAGATAAATATTTCCAGCGGCTTCTATTTCGTCAAAACTTTCAAGTTTGAATAGCCTTCTATTCGTTTTTTCTTCCGTGTAGGTATTGTCTTCAGAGGCAGTAGTTTCATAGTGAGGTATGATATTTCCCTCTTCATCAAATTTCCAGGCGATGCCTGGTTCTTCTTTTGAGAGGTAATTACCCTCGAGGGTATAAGTTTGGTAAAGCAAGGAAGCAAGTGTAGGGCTTATTTTGAAAACCTGTCCTTTTGGGATACTCAGCTCTAAATGGATTTGTTGATTTCTGAATACTGCATTTTTAGTAAATTCAGCATATTCACCAAAGATAATTTGATTATTCATTTGTCGGTAAACTGCTTTTAACATTTTGGCATTTTTTTCTGCATCTGTGTGGTTTTTGCCTTTTGCTTTTATAGTTTGGTTGAACATGATTCCCTCTCCGCTGTGACTAGTAATTTTGAGGCGTTGCTTGACAAATATACCATCACTTACTTTTTGCTCCATAAGATCAAGCTCTAGTACACCTTCTATGAGGGCTAGTTCAACACCGTGACCTATGCTTGCTTCTACATTAAAGTTATTGGCTACCACAGAGGCAGAGATGCCAAAGCCTATCATACTAATAAGCCAAAAACCAGCTATAGACCAGCCAAACCTATGGTTCCAGATAATACGGCGAGTAAGCATCATCACACCAAAAAGTCCAATAAAAAATACAGGAGTAAACAAAGCAAAAAAGGCATTTAGCACATGCCAATGGCTTGCGCTACCAAAACATTCCTCTAAGATGTGAATATGGCTGCGGTCTAGTTGATAATAATTCTCAAAACCCCATCCTAGCAAAACCAAGGTAAGCGTAACCAAAGCAATGGTCATGAATAATGAAATAGCTACCAAAGCAATTCCTCCCACTATGCGGATAAAATCAGCCGTAAAACCCACAAAAGGTCTTAGAAAATCAGCAGTTTTGTTCATGAGATAGGCAAATAAGCGAAAAGGTACAAGAATTACCTCGTGTATTTTGCTAAGGTCTTCGCCTTTGATGCTTTCCAAATTTGCCTGAATGTTCTCTCTGATACTACTCAGATTAATGGGTTGCCCGCGCATTTGCATTTTCTCGGTGAAGGTTTTTGCCTCAGGTATGATTATCCAAAGGACAAGATAAATAAATATACCTGTGCCAAATGCCAATGTAGTAAAGATAAATAACACACGCACAAGTAGTTCGCTCATATCTTTGCTTCATAGTTCAAAAGTACAATTTTTTGTATATTTGAAC
>CAYZQI010000165.1:0-10132 GCA_964480455.1 uncultured Cytophagaceae bacterium | reverse complement strand
AGCAGCTTTATTCTTTCGGGGCTAGAGCTGCCTAATTTTTAACGAACCATTGTTATTAGGAATGATGATTAAATAAATTCACCTTTTGGTAGTCCCTGATTGAAGTGTGTATGCTGAAAAAAGTCCTTGTTTACTACATTCCATTCAGCCTTTCCTTCGGTGCAGCGGTGATTAGTTCTATTTTTAGACTTCAAAAAAGCCAAACGTATTTTCTTGCTATCAACTGAACGCTTTTACAAGACTTTTTGGTTCTCTGACAATTTTTGTGGTAGTGTTTCATAAGATAGCTTGAATACTGTTCAGAACACAAGTGCCAGCGGACTAGAAGTCCGCTGCTACAGATTTTCACAGAAATTGTCAGACAACCGACTTTTTGAGCACCTTGGGTGCGTACTGTGGGTAGTATTTTAAATAATTTATGCTTAGCTCCTTAGGAGCGTCTCGTTTTTCTCGATCTTGATGTAGAACCAATCGCCTTTGCCCCTGAGGGTAGGTTTTGGGTGGAGTGCTACAAATTGAGTTTTTTGCTATTAACACACCTCGGTCAGCGACTACCAACACTGACAATTAATCACTAACTACTACTAATGCTTTTCTTGCCCTAAAAAAGATTAACAATCAAACCTAGTAGGTAAGTAATTGATACAAGACTACTTTTTTGTTAGAATCTGTGATAAAAAGCATAGAAAAATCTTTATCAAAGAAAGCCCACCAATCAGTGGGCTTCTTCTTATTTGATTTTGTGAGTCTTAGTTATTTTGCAAAGTAGAGGGGCAAACATACGTTGTTTTTGCAATATCAACTTCTTTGATTGCTTTGAAACCACCTTTTACATCAATAATTTTTTCAAAACCTCTACTTTTAAGAATAGAAGCCGTAATCATAGAGCGGTAGCCCCCTGCACAATGTATGTGATAGGTATACTCGGGGTTGAGTGCTGCCATATTCTGATTGATGTAATCCAAGGGAAAATTAGTAGCCACCTCAGCGTGTTCTGCCTCAAACTCACTTGGGCGGCGAGCATCTAATAAGTTACTCACTTTATCTTCTTTGAGTGCTTGAGCAAGTGTCTCGGCATCAATAGAGGTGATACTATCTATTTCTTTGCCTGCATTTTTCCAGGCTTCAAATCCTCCTTTTAGATAGCCTAGTGTATTGTCGTAGCCTACTCGTGCTAGTCGGGTTACTACTTCTTCTTCACGTCCTTCTTCAGCAACGATGAGTAGGGGTTGCTTCAAATCAGGAATTAGAGCACCCACCCAGGGGGCAAAGTCGCCGTCAATGCCTATGAATATAGAATTAGGAATAAAGCCCTGATTGAATACCTGCGGTGCACGAGTATCTAGGATAAGTGCACGCTCCATATTAGCGACATCTTCAAAATCAGCTACCTCGAGTGCTACTGTGCCTCGTTGGAGTACATTGTCTATGCTTTCATATCCATTTTTATTCATGGCTACATTTTGGGCAAAGTATTGCGGCGGAGGCAGGATACCGTCTGTTACTTTTTGGATAAATTCTTCACGGGTTTTGGCACGAAGTGCATAATTGGTTTGCTTTTGGTTGCCTAGTGTGTCAGAAGTCTCTTTACTCATATTCTTGCCACAGGCTGAGCCTGCCCCGTGAGCAGGATAGACAATTACGTCATCTTCTAGGGGCATAATTTTGTTGTGTAGAGAGTCATAGAGTAAACTTGCGAGGTCTTCTTTGGTGAGATTAGATTTTTGTGCTAAATCAGGGCGACCCACATCACCTATAAAAAGTGTATCTCCAGAGAAAATTGCTGTATTCTTGCCATTTTCATCAATCAAAAGGTAAGTAGTACTTTCAAGGGTATGGCCTGGGGTATGCAAGACTTTGATTTTGACCTCCCCAAGCTCAAAGATTTCTTCATCTTTTGCTTCATAAATTTCAAACTGTGTTTTTGCGCCAGGGCCATAAATGATTTTTGCACCTGTCTTCTTGCCTAAATCCACGTGGCCAGATACAAAATCAGCATGAAAGTGAGTCTCAAATACATATTTGATGGTATGCCCCTGAGCTTGGGCTTTGTCTAAGTAGGGTTGTACTTCGCGCAGAGGATCTATGATAGCTACTTCGCCTTTGCTCTCGATGTAGTAAGTACCTTGCGCCAAACAGCCTGTGTAAATCTGCTCAATTTTCATAATAATATTAATTTAGTGAAGTAAAATCTCTTTAAATAAATATATCTTTATTTGTTTATGTGTTTAACAAAACCTCGGGTGTAAAGTTCCTTTGATACAATTTTTGTAATTTGACAATACTTCTTTTATTTTCAGAACTTGTACTCCCTTTTGGGCTGTAAAATAAGTAATGATTTTATTTTATCTTTTTACAAGGTCTTGAGTTTGTAAGGCGTGTAAAGGGTTTCAAACTAAGAAAAGGTGCATTTTCTTGGTTTGTAAGTTCAAGTAAGGGCAGTTGGGCTAGCCACAAAAGTACTCAATTACTAACCGAGAGAGGGTAGGCACACTTGCTACTTATTGAAGAGGTAATTGCACAGAAAAAGTACTTCCCTTTTGGAGTTCGCTCTCGACCCAGATATTACCACTCATACGTTCAGTAAACTCCTTACAGATAACCAAGCCCAAGCCATTTCCCTGTTCGCCTATGGTGCCTAGTGTGGTTTTACTTTTGGTAAAGTCAAACAGATTCTCTAGTGTTTTAGAGTCAATCCCTTTTCCTGTATCTTTTATCTGTATTACTACTGTACCTTCTTGTATATGTGCGAACGTAGTGATACTGCCTTTTTGCGTAAATTTATTGGCGTTTTGTATCAAATTGCGCAGGATAAACTCAAGCAGATAGGGGTTGGTTCTGAGTGTTATGGCTTCTACTTGGTTGATAAAAGTATTTTGCTTGATTTGAAATTGTATTTGCCCCTCTGCTACTATTTCATCAATAAAATCTTTGAGTTGAATCAATTTTTTTTGTTCATCATCATTTTTGAAGCTACTGATACCTAGTTCTGTGAGGCTATTGAGTAATTTTTCGGAGAGTTCAAGACTTTTTCCAATGGAATAAGTCCAAGCAGCGATGTCTTCGGAAGAGAGTTCTCCGCTTGCCACAAAGTTTAAAAAATGACGTGTAGCACCTATGGGATTGCGTAAGTCGTGGCTTACGATAGATTGTAGTTTTCTGTTAAAATCATTGAGGCTTTGCAGGTTTTGAGTTTGTTCGTGCATTTCACCTATCAGCCTCACAAGTTCTTGGTTTTGCTTGCGGAGTTCCATTTGCCGCATCACCTGCTGCCCGAGGGTGCGTAGGGCAAAGATTTGATGCGCGTTGAGGTCGTGTGGGTGTTCGGCAATCACACACAGTGAGCCTAGTTTGAATCCTTGGGGTGTAGTGAGTGGTACACCTGCATAAAATTTAATACCATTTTCTTGAGTAACAAATGGGTTATCTTTAAACCTTTCATCTTCGGTTGTATTTTTGACTATCAAGATGTCATCTTGTTGTATAGTATGATTACAAAAAGCTACTTCGCGTGGGGTTTCTGTAGTACCTTCAAATCCGATATTGGCTTTGAACCATTGCCTTCGTTCATCTATCAACGTAATGAGCGAGATAGGCACATTACAAATCTGAGAAGCCAATTTGACAATGTTGTCAAAATCCTCTTCGGAAGTGGAGTCTATAATTTGATATTTTTCTAAGACAGCCAATCGCATTTCTTCTAATCTGTCCATAGGTTTCGTATTGTAGTTAGGTATTATCTGTTATCAATTAGTTTGTTACAATTATAACTACTTGTTAAACCAATTAATTTTCTTTTCATACTTATCTGAGTGCAATCATTTGCTAAATATTTAAAGTTAGTACACACTTTCTACTACCTAGCAGTCTAGCCTGCATTTGCTTTTTTGCGTACTTTGAACAAGTTTTTAACCAATGCTGGCTTCACCATTAAACCAAAAATGATGGCAGAAAAGAATGTAAATAGCGCATAAATAGAAGCAGGAATTGCCATCACTTGGCTGCCCAAGAACATAGCACTCGTGGCTACTGTGATAGCAAGCCCTGTATTTTGTAGCCCTACTTCTATGGCAATCGTGATTTGATTATCTTTTCCTAGTTTTTGCCAGTAGGCTACATAATAGCCTAAAAACATACCCACCACATTCAAAATGAGTACAAAAAAACTTACTCCTGCATAGTCTAAAATAGAAACTGTATGGGCATCTCCATTTTCAAGAAAAATAGCTCCTAACATGGCCAATGCCAGCAGAATGGGCATGGCATACTTTAAGGGTTGCTCTAAGGCGGCAGCCCAGCGAGGGCTTTTAGAACGGATATAAATTCCTACAATACACGGAATCACTGTCATAAGCAAAATCTGCAACACGGTATCCCAAAAAGGTAACACAATGTCTTTGCTACCACTACCCATAAAAATAGCCAAGGCAATCTTGACCACACTTGGAATAGAAAAAATCACTAAAAAGCTATTGAGAGTAGTAAGCGAAACAGAAAGGGCTACATTGCCATTCAAAAGATAAGTAATTAGATTAGAAACTGCTCCACCTGGGCAGGCAGCTATCAGCACAATGCCTACTTGAAGCTCGGGAGGTAAGCCAGCCCAGCCCGCGCCATAAGCAATGCCAATGGCAATGGCAGGCAAGAGCAACATTTGGCAAATCAAGCCCACAAATACTTGGCGTGGGTGTAGTAGGATATTCCGAAAATCTTGGGAAGTGAGGGACAAGCCCATGCCAAGCATAATGAGTGCCAGCACAGCAGGAAGTATGTAGGTAGAAATCATGGATATGAATAATCTAATTTTGAATAGTTTGGGCAGAACACTCAAATACAAAAAAAACCAATGACTAAACTTAGTTTAATCATTGGTCAAAGTTACTGTTTTTTTTGAATCTTACGAAAGATACAAGGTGATTATTTTGGTACTACAATCCAAAACCATAGTAATATTCACCAGATACGTTTTCATAGATACCACTTAGCAATACACCGCCTTTGTGGTTTTCTATTTTCTTCAAAAAGTCATCTACTGATTTGACAGGCGTTTCTCCAAATTGAGTAATGATGAAGCCTTCGCGCATGTTGGTTTGGTTGAGAATCTTGCCAGGGTAGAGTCTTACTACTTTCACACCTGACTTGATGCCCAGTTCTTTGCATTTTTCAGCACTAACTTCCTCTAAATCAAGCCCAAGTTCACGCAGTACTTCGCTCTGTGGGCGTGCAGCTATTTTGGCTTCACCTGCTTTGTTTTTGAGAAATACATCTATATTTTTGGTTTTGCCCTCTCTGATGAGTTCTAAATTAATCTTATTGCCAGGGCGGCGTTTGGCTACTTCTTCCAGCAATTCGGGAGAGCTTTTGATTTTCTTTCCGTCAAGCCCTATCACTACATCACCGCTCTTGATGCCTGCCTCGGCAGCAGCCCCTTCGGGTAGCACTTCTTCTACATAAACGCCCTCAGTGATATTTTCTAAGCCTTTTTCTTTGGCAAATTTTCCATCTATTTCTCTGATAGTAATGCCCAAATAGCCTCTCTGAACTTGTCCGTATTCTATGAGGTCTTTCATTACTTTTCGAACCAAATTGACAGGCACAGCAAAAGAATAGCCCGCAAAAGTACCTGTGGGTGTGGCTATAGCTGTATTGATGCCTACCAACTCACCTTTGGTATTGATGAGCGCACCGCCGCTATTGCCTGGATTGACGGCAGCATCAGTCTGAATGAAAGCCTCAATAGGCGCTCGGTCTTTGCCACGCAAGATATTAAGGTTACGCCCTTTGGCACTTACAATCCCTGCTGTAACAGTTGATTCGAGGTTGAAAGGATTGCCCACAGCAAGCACCCACTCGCCAACCTCTACTTGGTCGGAGTTGCCTAATGCCATATTGGGGAGGTTTTGGGCTTCTATTTTGATGACCGCTAGGTCTGTAGATGGGTCCACCCCTACCATTTTGGCAGTATAGGTCTGCTTGTTTTGCAAGACCACTTCTATTTGAGCAGCATTGCTTACTACGTGGTTGTTGGTAACAATGTATCCATCTTGCGATACGATAACCCCCGAGCCAGAAGATTGCTGTGGTTGATTGGGGTTTTGTCTGAAAAACTCTCCATCAAAAGAATCTCCAAAAAATTCTCTAAATATGTCGGGCATCTCTCGGTTGCCTTGCTCTCTGTTACGGCTGAAATTACTGTTTTGAGTGGTGGTAATGTGTACCACGCTCGGGGTAGTTTTTTTGGCTATTTCTGTAAAATCTAGTGACAAGTCTATGGTTCTGTCGCTGCTTGCCTTGTCTTTTTTTGTAAGTTTGATAAGGCTATCGCTGTCTTTGTTTGCTTTCACTTCCTCAAAAACCACTAAGTTTTTGTCTAGTCCTGTCATTTTGTAGGCTGCAAGCGTAATTGCACTGCTGAGAATAGCCACTAAAATTAAGGGTATGAATTGATTTTTTTTCATCATGGTAGTATTAGTTTTTTTGGTTTAAATGATTTACTTGTTTACTTTTTATTGAGTTGAGCAACTTTATTTTTTGTTGGTTGCTGTGTAGTATCTTTTCTTGCAAAAAGTGCAGGTGTATCTTCTTCTATACTTGCATACTTTGGCAGATGTACCCCTCTTACACTTTCTGTGCTAAGTATAAAAATACCTTTCAATAGCCAAAATACCATCAAAAAAAGTAAGATAGGACCTACTAGAATACTGTATTTTGTTACTTTACCTTGGTTCATGTGTGTCATTCCTCCTTTATTTATAATCGTAAAGGTTTGGTATAGTTGTACATTTACTTGTTTAAAATCATAAAAAGCAACTAATCTGCCAGCCAATACTTTTTACTTTGAGTAAGTCATTTTGTCGCTTCATTTACTTTGAAATAGACAATTTGTCATTTTAGTGCGCTTGATATGATACAATAATCAAAAACAAAACCCTAAAATTACATTTTTGATTAATTTTTAAGATTTTTTAACAGAGTTAAAAATAGGTTTATTGGGGCGTTGCATGAAGTTGGATAGGTGAAGAAATGTGGGTAGGTTTTAAAAAGCACTTTTATTTACTTGCAAAGGTGAAAAACAAATAGATTTACTGATGATTCTACGGATTAGTATTTTCTGATGGCTCAAATACCGTTTAGAAAATAAATAGAAATAGCGGCAAGCTAGAAGTTTGCCGCTACAGTTTTTTGGTGTTTGTGTCGAGAGAAATTAATATTTCAAATATTCATCAAGACACTTACTTTGCTTCTGGCAGAAAGGTTACCACTTCGCCAAAAGAGACGGGTTTTTCGTCTTTTCCAATCTTATCAAATTTAACAAAGACTACCCCCATTTTATCATCTGTTCTTACTACGGTTGCATCTTTAAAAGTACCTACAAACACTGCCTTTACTTTGTCTCCGGCTTTCAGTTTGATGATTTGGGGCAAGTAAGCGATGTCTTCCTTATCATACACCTTCATTTTACCAGCAAAACCAAGCGTCAAGACCTTTTTCTTATCACCATCTTCTTTGATTAACTGTACAGATTTCCAGTCGTTGCCCTCTTTGGCAGCAGCTTTACTGCCCATTGCCAAATTGTTTAGAATGACAAAAGAGTCGGGTTTCAGTTTGTATTCGGTTTGTCCAATCCCCTTACCACTTTCTTTGTCTTTGGCAGGGTTGTCCCAATTTAGGTCTAAGTAGCGCACCACAGGTTCGGCAGGGTTACTGTCATCAGTTACGATGGCTCTTTGCATACCAGAGCCCGTCTGCCACCAAGTCAGAACGACATTTCCTTTGGAAGCTCTTGAACCTTTTGGAATGGAAATGAACATGGAATTAGGCATCATTTGTTTGCCATCAAAAGTAAAGTCAATTTCAGATTCTACCTCTCCGGGCTTAGACATCTTAGCATTGTAAAAGATGTAGGGTTCTTTGGTGGGGTCTTCTTTTTCAAGTTTGGTGGTCCAGGCTTTATAACTTGGGCAAAGTACATATTGTCCTGCTAAGCCTTTGGTATTTACTTTGGGGAAATCAAAAGGGATTTCACCAGGGGCAAGTTTGACAGTACTGCTTTCAGTAGTTGCTTCGGTGCTTTCTCCACTGAGGGTGTCCTCCGTGGTAGTTCCTTCGTCTGTGCTGCTGGTTTCTTCTCCGCCGCCTCCACAAGCAACGATGAAAAAAGCAGCAAAAGCCATCAAAAAAGTAAGGATTAATTTTTTCATAAGATGATAATGTTTAGAGATGAGTAATTGATAACTAAATAAAATACTGATAATCAGGTATTTAACATCCTAAAAAACAGCACTTTATTTAATTTTTCTCAATTAATATTTGCCATAAGTAAAGTTAAAATAAGAATTTGATGATATTTAAAAGTAATTGTAGAAAGGGTCGCCTGCTGTAGAATAGCTTACATTGATGTCTGGAAATTTATCATTCCAAGTTTTGATAGTTGCATCTAGTGCATCGCCTGTCCAAGCTGCGCCCTCTTCACGCCATTGAATGGTTTTAAGGCTTGGGTATTCTTTGAATATCTCGGGAAGAGCCGAAAGTCCTGAAAATAAGACAACTAACTTCTCAAGTTTTGGAAGCGACTTTGCTTTTTCAAAAATTTCTTCATAATTGTAAGCATTGTCTTTTTTACTGCTTATTTTCAATGTTTTTAAATTAGGGAGATTGTAAAACGCATCTGGTAAAGTTTTAAAACTATTGTTAGTCAAGTCAATCACTTCCAGTTGTTTCATATCTCCTATGCTTGAAGGAATATCACCTTCTTGACTATAATTGATTTGTAAGTTTTGAAGATTAGGGACTTTGCTGAGTAAATCAATTGTTTTAGGCAAATCTAGTTTTTTAGCAGAGGTGACAGCGATGGTTTTTAAATTTTTGAGTTTTATAATAGACTCAGGAAGGCTTTCTAATTTGGTAGAGCCAGAAATATACAAGACAGTCAAATTTTGTAAAGTTGAAATCTCCTCTGGCAGGTTTGTTCCCTGATAATTATTCAGTTCTAGGGTCTGAAGATTTTTAGCTTCTAAAACTACTGCCGGAAGTTCTTTCAAGTTATAGGAAGAAGAAAATCTATAAACGCTCATTTTGTCTTCGGCACTAGCCAAAGCAGTTTCATCTATCTTCTCCATTTCTCGCAGTTCCTCTTTGGTTTTAAGGGGAGGAACATCTGGAGCAGATTCTACTTCATTTTCAGTGGTAGCCATCGTATCTTCTTTTTCACTCAAGGCTTCTTCTTTACCTCCTTCCCCGCAAGCAGTGATGAAAAGAGCGGCAAAAGTCATCAAAAAAATAAAAATTAATTTCTGCATAAGACAATAATGTTTAGTGTTTGTTGTGAATAAAATTAAAAATTCAATTGTGTTTTTAAAAAAATCTGAAAAATCAGCACTATCTGTTTGGCATGTTGGCTAGGTAATCTAATTGCTACACAAAAACTAAGATTTACCACTGATAGCCCTAATGATTACTTTCATTGGTTTACTTTGCTACAAAGCTGATTGTAGGATATTGCATTGGGTCAGGCCCGAAAATTTTGACCATTTCCATTGTGTTATCGGTGATTTCCCTCACTTGTATCCTTTCATGTTGATTGCCATACTTTACGTCCATAAATTTGTAGTCTATGCCTTCATCGCTTTTCTGGATTTGGTCTTTCATTTCCCAAGTGCCTTCGTGGATAGTTTTGCCTTTCATAGAGATAGTCATTTTACCATCTTCGGCGAAAGTCCAGACCATTTCCATTGGGGAGAGGTCTTTTTCTTTGGTTTCACCGCTTTTATCCACCATAGTCATTTTGGTTTGCTTCCATTCGCTCACCTTTGTTAAAGTGGCTTTGGAGATTTTCTCACTCTCTCCTCCGCCCGAGCAGGCAAACAAGAAAAAGCTACTATAGATTACGGCAAGTTTGATGATGTTTTGAAATTGCATGAATTGTTTTTTTTTAGATTTAACATTAGAGCTGTTTCTCATTGATTTCCAGACACTTGTCATTTTACGAACCACATAGAATCATAGGAAGCATAGGTATTTATTAAGAGAGTTTACAGTTGCTTTGATAAAGCACCATGATTCAAAGATTTTTATTAAAAATCATTAAAGAAAAAATAGTAATTATCTGATAATCAAGAAGTAACAGTTTTAT
>CAYZQI010000164.1:0-10245 GCA_964480455.1 uncultured Cytophagaceae bacterium | reverse complement strand
CCGTCCGTCAGATGTTCGGCTACTTTGTCTTTAATTTTTTTGTTGATTCTGGATATTGTACTTGAGAAATCGTTTCTATCTTGAATTTTGAGTGTTTCTTGACGATTTGAGCGACTGATAACTTCATCATAAATACTTGCAAGGACTGTCCCATCTTTCTCGATCATTTCCTCAAAGCTGATAAATTCCTGCTCTAATTTTGCCCGCAGCAAGAAGTAAGAATAGATGGTTTTGTCTTTAGCACGTTCAAGGCAGAAAGAGGCATCTACGTGTCCTACAATCATGATGTGGTCTTTGTTGTTAATCTCAATCATGGGTGCACCTACGCTGAGCTTGCCCGAAAGAAATTTTTCTTTGATGATATCGATGTTTATTTGAAGAATGGTTTTTTGTTCTTCATCTGTGATTGCTTCTAAATCATTTTCTAATTTGCTGATGTAGCTTTGTAATCCACCTATGGACATTTTGCCGTATTCATAAAAAGGAATTATTTTATAGAGACAGATATGTTGTTTTTTATATTGAAGTTGTTTGACAAAGCCTTCTTCCAAAAAAGAGTCTAGCTGTTCATAAAAATTATCATTAGATAACATGTTTATGGGACTTTCGTAGATTAGTTTTTTACGATGCCCCATAATATCAAAGTTGGATTCTGAGGATAGCAACATGAACATAGGTCTATCTACCTCAACAAGTCCGAATGTCTGATGTGCATAATCTTTTAATACATTGAAAGGCCTGTTTTCTTCAAGCAATTCAGAGCTAATTTCTCCTGCCTCTATCTGTTGTTGGTATTTTTCTCTCCCGTTGGGCTGTTCTTCAAAGAAAATAAACTCTACATTTTTTTGATGACGACCCCAATGTCTGTCTTCATCTCTTGGTTTGTTCCATTTTTTGTGCAGACTTTCCCAATCACAATTTAACAAAAACTCATTGAGTTTTTCATTGTAGCAAGGACTTGTAATAATTAGTAAGGCATGGGGTAGATTACGATAATCAATCATATCAAGTTGTTTTTTTTGGGTGAATTAAAAATTTGAGTGCAAAGTTAGTCAAAAAATCTCTCTTTTTTTTAGTTCGACAAGCTTGTCGAACTAGTCTTCCCTATTTTTAGCTGTACTAACTTTGCAAGTAATTAGTAACCGCAAAATTTTATTTGGTATGAAATTAAAAAAACAACTACTCGTTTTACTCGCCCTAGGGCTGATGACTGCCTGTACTTCTACTTCTGAAGAAACTGAGAGTAAGGAAGTTAGCACCCAAGAACCAAGTGCAGAAGCCCTTTTGGAGGCAAACAAACAAGCACTCTTAGAAGATGCTACCGTCAAAGAGTACTTTGATACACTCGAGGAAGCCGTTGATGAGTATATGAAAATGCTCGTCAAAATGACTGAAAAAGCCGCCGAAAGAGAGAAAAAAGGCGACTCAGATGAAAACGCCATTGGATTGCTTGGCGACATGATGGGCACTATGGTAGAATCTGGTGGAAAACTTGCCGAACTGACCAAAAAAATAGACGCACTCAAAGAGAAAGCCGAAACCCTCAAAGCTGACCTAAGCGAAGAAGAAAAACAAGCTTTTGTGGCTATTTATGCCAATATCGTACTCCGAATGGTAGAGGCAGCCGAAAAAGCTGAAAAAACCGAAGCGCAGGAGTAAAAAACGTCTCTGTGGGTTAGCCAGCTTTTCTTAAATTTTTCACAATTTTTAATCAAAATAAAACTATGAAAGAACATCAACAACGCATCGGATTTGGAACACGTTTTTTAGCCTACTTGTTAGATACGCTAATTATTACAGTACTCGAGTTTCCTTTGTTTTACCTCTTGGTCTTTATAGGTGCAAGTGCAGGCGGTGCTATTGGCGCAGGGGCAGGCATGCAAGGCGAAGCTGGAGCGGCAGTGGCAGGAGGTATCTTTGGCGCAGTCATTGGCAGTGTTGGCTTTGCTCTTGTAGGTATGCTTGGCTTCATTGCCTTGTACTTCTCTATGGAAATCTTCAAGGGCTATACACCTGGCAAATACTTGCTGGGCATACAAATATTTGATGAAAACCAACAAAAACCTACACGCAAGGCAGCTACTTGGCGTTTTGCGCTCAAAAGCAGCTACTTTATTTTATTGACTTTGTCTTTTTTGATGCTTTTCATTGCACCTGTTTTGTATTTTGTCCTAGGAATGGCTGCCTTCGTGATAGGTACTATCACCCTCTTGGGCTATTTTGCTGCCCTAGGTTCTCGAAGACAAGCCCTACACGACCGATGGAGCAAAACAGCAGTGTATAGAAGATAAAGATTAACTATTGAATTGTTTTAGTTTGCTTACAAAAAGTACATACTATTTCAATCATCAGCATTACTCCATTTGGATATTTTGTGATTTATTTATAATTTTGTATCGCTATCTACCAAGCACAGCTATTCGCCCGCTCAACAGGTAGTGATTTCTTTTCACCTTTTTTTAAAACTACCATGAAAAATTCCCTAAAATACCACCCAACACAAGCCTTACATTGGATTGAGTCTAAGCAGTCTATGCAAGGTTATGTACACGAAACACTGTGCTTTACCATCTATAAGCAAGGCGAACAATGGAGTGAAGATGACCCTGCCAGCTTTATGCTGAGTCTGCACAACATACTGAGCAGTGTATTCAATAACTTTGATACCTGCACCTATGATACTAAGGCTGATGCCATAGAAGCCGCCGAAAGACTCATTGAGCGTCTGCTACAAATCCTAGAAAAGCCTTTTAGGTCTATCAAAAGCAATAAATACAGCTATTACCTCGACGAAATGCTCATCGCTGAAATAGAAGTAAACGCCTTTGCTGATGCAGAAAATTCTTATAATACTATAGGCTTACCTACCATAAAGCAGGGCTTCCGATATGACCTTTCTCTCAACAATTTCTTCCATGATTTTTTTCAAAACTACGACTCCGCCACTTTCCTAGACCTCTCCGAAGCCGAAACCGAACTCGAACGACTGAGACAGGTCTTTATTGGGAGGTTTGTGTAGAGAGGGGGGGATAATTTAATACAAAATAAATTTGCATTAACTAGAATCTGTAAATTAACTAAGATGAAAATTAAAAATATTCGAGCTTTCAGGACTTGGTATAAAGAAAAGGTAGCCAAGATTAACGATCCGAATCGTGATGAGCATTATATAGGCTATCAACATCAACAGGGTGGAGAAGAGTCTGAAAGATTTGGCTTCATAAATCTAGTACATGGGGTAAAACCTTCAATAAAAAACTTCCTCACTACACCCCTCAACATTGCCCAAGACGACCAAGCTATTTATGAATTTATACAAAATGCGGCAGATGCAAAATCTACGGCATTTTATATTTTTTATAACGAAACTGAGTTTTTAGCCATCAATAACGGAAATACTTTTAGCCTAGAGGACATACAATCAATCATTAATATTTCTAACTCTACAAAAAAAGGGTGTGATAGCATCGGACGCTTTGGTATTGGGTTTAAATTAGTACACCGTCTCGTAGGAAAAGGGAACGGATACGACGAAATGGAGAAATTTAACAAAGGGCTGTCTATTTTTAGTTGGAATAAATTAACTGATTTTAAGGAGTTATTAGGTGAAGAAGAAGAGATAGAGCTTGAGTTTGATGATAACTTAGAGGGTGAGTCACCTTGGCTAACCAAAATACTACTTGCAACTACACCAGTACATCCCAGTGAGGATATTAAAAATTTGGATTATGAAGAGAAAGTTTTGTTCTCACTTGATGAATTAAAAGATTTACGAGATTTTTTAAAAAGCAATAAAGATAACATACTAAATATCGATGAAAACTTTCAAAAAGGTTCTCTTTTTTACTTGAAGTTGGGAGAAGGTAAACAAGAAAAATTGAAAGAAAATGAAAATAATTTAACGAAGGGTGTAGGAATTGCCATGAATTTTCTTAAAAACCTCCGTACAGTCAAAATAGCTGACAACCGAATCGTAGAAAAGAAATTTGTACAGATGATTAAATTTACTCTACAACCCAATGAAAAAGAGTACTCTGAAATATTTGGTTTAGCTCAGATAAAAGTAATAGAAAAGGAAGGTGAACATGGTAAAAGATATTATAAAAATGATGCTAACCAACCTGAAAATGAGCTATGCCCCTTGGAGGTTGTTTATGGATATGAGCAGGGAGGAAGGTTTGATAAAGAAAGTCCTAATTTTTACAAATACTTCCCTATGGGCGATGAAACCAATAACTTTGCTTTTGTATTGCAATGTAATGAGTTTAAGATTGCTACAGATAGACGAAAATTAGAAGTAGGAGATGAAAATAAAAGACTATTTGAATTTTTAACTACCTCAATGGCTGATCATCTAGAGAAACAGAAAACTGAAGATCAAAGAGAGTTTATTGATGTTTTCGTAAGTATTCTATTGAGTAATATACCCATATCGGAGAGAAATAGCTGGCTTGCTGATATTCTAATTAATCCTTTGTTAGGTTATATTAAGAAAAATATTCCCACAAAGACTCAAAAGAATGGGTTTTATTGTATTGAGGAGGAAAGAAGTAAAGTAAAAATCAAAAATACTTCTCTGGATATTCATCTCCAAGACTTTGGTATAAATGATACACATTGGTTTTATTGGGAAAGTAAAAATGATGGCGATATAACCTCGGAAGCTATTAAAAATGATAAGCTTAGTTTAGATGTTTGGAACATAATAGATTTAATTGCTCAGACAACGGATACCATTGCTATAGATGATTGGATTTCAAAGGCAAATCAAAAAGATTTAGACTTATTTTTTGAGGAGTTGAACAACTCCTGGAATGAGAATATATCTAACTTTGAAGTAAATTTTGCTAAAATTAAGATATTTAAGTTCTCGGATGGTAAATTTTATAGCTATGAAGAATTAAAAACTAATAATTTGAATGGTAATGATTTAGAAAAAGTCTTAGTTTTTGATAAAATCACAACCATTTCAGAAGAATTAAAAAATATCGGTTTTGTTGTATCTGATAAGCAGATTCCTGATAAGATAGAAGAGTATTTTAGAGGAAAACAGCAAATAGCGTATTTCAGATATGAGTATTTTCGTGATGAGTTTAATAAAAAGGCTCACAATAATAATCTTACAGCTGAACAGAAGAAAAATATATTCAAAACTTTTGAGAGTCTTTATGATACATTTAGTGGCAGAGAAAGTTTTATGCCCAATTTGGTATTATTCAAAAGAAAAGATGGGAATACCAAACCTTTAAAACAACACATCATAACTAACAAATTATTAGATAAAGTACCAACATGGCTGGAAGTTTTTCAAACAGATAGTATAGAGCATTTCGATGAGTTGGAAATATCTTTTACCAACAATCAAACAAGGTCAAAAGAATACTTAATTGGTGATGGTAAATTAAAGGGTGATGGTAAAGTTTATGAAAATATTATTCTTGAAGAATGGGATAATATTACCAACAAGTTTACTCAATCAGAAGAATGGTTTAAAGTGAATAGAGTACAATTCTATGAAAAGGTTACTTACTATTATGAAAAATCTGCTAAGCGAAATGAAATACAAACTATTGCTCAAAAACAAGGATTAGCTTACATCTTCTCAAATGGAGGTAGCTTTAAACAGTCTGACACGATTTTCTTTCACAACAAATTAAAAAATTCTCAGGAATGGTACAGTGATTTGGCTGAGGCTATTCAAAAATTTACGAGTCTGGAGATTCCAGCATTTAATATTCTACCATTTCTCTCTACTCAACCCTTTGAAACTCAAGAGAAAGACCTTTTAGGTTGTTTTAATGATTCTAATAATACTTATACTCAGGCCGAAGTGTTGGCTATTCTAGAATTTACACGTCAAAATAACTTAGATTTCTTTGCTACTTGTCAAATTGAGGAAAAGGGGAATGATTTTGTAATTGCCTCAAAACAGAAAGTACAATATCTGATAAAAAATCAAGCTTTGAGTAATTATGTGAGCAAATATCACTCAGAAAATTTCATGCCGCTAAATGGAATTTTTAAAAATTATACCACTGGAAATGTATGTATTGATGATCAAGCGATGTTATTGGATATTTTGAATTATACCAGAGATTTCAATACCTATAAGCTTGCAATACTTATTAGTAATTGTGGTATTGATGATATAAAGAGAGAGTATTTGAATAAAGTTGGAAGTTTCACAATTAATGTAGCCCAAAGCTTTACCTCACAGAGTTTTGAGTATGTCTTGTGTCATTTGGCTAAAAACTTTTTGCAAGGGCAGGACATAATAATAATCAACAATCTAAGAGATAAAATAACTATAGAAAATGATTCAATTAGATTCAACTTAGGAGAAACAAATGTTACCAGCTCAACTATCAATATAGGAGGATTCGATTTAGATATTATTCACATACTTCCCAATCAGTCGCAATCACAGTATGCTTCTATTTTGCAAAATCTTACATACAAACTTACTCAGAATACTAATACCGTAAATGATACTCAACTGGAGACATTCCTAAAAATCTCTCAAACTGCTGGTATACAGATAGCAGACACATTTAAACAACTTCAAAAAGAAATTCAGCAAAATACACTTACTCAATTTACTCGTATAGAACAAGTTGTATTTATGCTTGTTTACGGTGTGCATTACCAAAATCAAACTGCTTTACTGAACGGAGTTGTTTTAACGCAAATAAGTAATGTTGATTTTATTGACTTCTTATATCAGAAATACAGCCATGATAATGCAGTCATAAGTACAATTCAAAGAATCATACTCCCTCAAAAATGGCAGCCAGCACTGAAAATTGATTTTGGCAATCATGTTTATCCTGATGAATATGCGCTGGAAGGAGAAAAGCTAGGTACAGAAATCCAAAACTGGATAAATAGTGATGACAAAAAAATACAGTTTTTAGAACAATTAAAACTACATACTGATACTGATAAATCAACTACTCGCCCAGACTCAGTTGCTATTTTACGCTCATTTTTAGGCGGAAAAAGACATAGTAGTGTAAAGAGTTATAATGCGTCAAATGAAGGAAAGCTACTACTCTTAAACACGCTAAAATGGCTAAAAGACAAGAAAACTGAAATAAGCTTTTCCTCTCAGTACCTTTCAGAATTACAGGAAATATATAAAGCTATTAATTTTGATGCCACTAAACATCTTTCGTATGTTACAGTTGTTCATGAGGTTACAGATAATACTATCAATACCTGCAGAATAGATATTGTTATTAGACAAAATAGAGATTATTATTATGAAGATTCATTCATAAATTCACTAAAACACATTTCATTTCAAGAAATACATTACTATCTAACTGGTAAGAGCTTAAAAATAATCACTTTGAATAGCCTAAAAAAGGTACAACAACCAGTAATTACAGAAAACTTTAAGAAACTAGAGTTAGATTATCGAGTAAAAGTATCTGACCCAACTATACAAGAATGGACACCCAAGGAATATCAGGATTACAAGAATGAGGAGGGTACTTGGTCTGTCTTTTTAGTAGATGGAAAAATACCTTTTGAAATTACGCTTAAAAGCGAGAGTGACGTTCTGAAAGAATATAAAGAAGGTTTTTATTACAAAGATGAAGTGAATAAGAAGCTGTATTTCGACCAAAATAAGTATAGAAGTTCCCGAGAAGTATTAGCAAAGTTGCGAGAAATACTAGATGAAGATGAATTTGATATAATCAACGAGCATTTTCAGGCTACCCAAGGCAAATTACTAGATGCTCTTGCTAAACTAGGCATAAGCAATACTCGTGATTTAGAAGAAAAATTAAAAGACCAGCTAAGCGATAATTCTAACAACTTAGATGATGGAGTTATTCCAGACATAGAGCCCATCGATAAAATAAAGGATATACTCAATAATGATGACACGAAATATACCTTTGGCTGGTTCAAAGCATTACTTGAATTAGAATATTTATATAGCCCTGACTCAGGCAAAAATCAAAAAAAGACTATCTCTATTACTTTCAATACATCTTATATAGAGGATAATACGCAAAATAAAATTTTGGTGTTAAAAGATAGCAATAGGCCTATTCCTGATAACATTGAAGAATACACTGATATTAACTTAAAATGTATAATTCAAGATAAAACTAGCTTACAACCAAGTGAAATTACTATCAAAGCACAGGGATTAAGTAAAAAGGGATTTGAAACGAAGGCACTTTTAACGCAACCTTTATCAGAAACTATTCCTATCAATGCTCAAATTCTGAAAGTAGAAATTGATATTGCTAAGTTCAGCTCTCTTATCTCAAAGCTCAAGAATGCTTTTGAAAAATTAGGAAGTCCAAATGCTAATTTACAAGATAATGATAACCTACGAGATAACCTAACAGATAAAATTGAGTTTGTTTTCGGGCCGCCAGGAACAGGGAAAACTACTTATTTAGCTAAAATGCTAGTAGAATGGTTCGTAAAAGAGGATAGGAACTTGAAGGTACTTATACTTACGCCCACTAATAAAGCCTCTGATGTAATAGTAGAAAAGGTTGTAGAGATATGCCAATTTGCTGGCAATAATGACTTAAAAAGTTGGGCAGAAAGATATGGTTATGACCAAAATCAAAGTGCTGATTTATACAACTTATTATGTAAAAATCCAGATTTATATAAACACTGGTTATTTAGATATGGAAATACTTATAGCGCAAAAATTTTTAATGATGGGTTATATTACAATAAGGAACTACCAAGCGCAGTACTTGGGGAAAATGGTAAAGGTATTGTTTCCACTACTGCTATCCGTTTCCCCTATGATAAATTTGATGTTAAAAATACAGAATATCAATTCGAATTAAAAGCATTTGATTGGGATTATATCATTTTTGATGAGTCTTCTATGATTGCCTTGAGTCAGATTGTATATTCCATTTTCCAACAAACTTACAGTAATAGTAAAAAACCTCAATTTATAGTCGCAGGTGACCCTTTCCAAATTAAACCCGTGCTAAATATCCCAGATGTAAGTGATTCTATTACTGATATCGTGAAGTATAAGGAGGAAAATATTTATTCTATGATTGAACTGAATAATTTTGATACTGAAACTACCAAATATAAGCATCCTACAAATCCAGATATTCAATACTCTGTAGAATATTTGACTACCCAGTACCGAAGCCTTGAACCCATAGGAAAATTATTTAGTAAATTTCAGTACAATGATATTTTAGTACATCATCGAGAAAAGCAAGTCCCTAAACCTTTGAAATTGGTCAATACACAAAATAGTGATTTTGAGCTAAAACCTATTACTATAGTCCGTTTTCCAGTACATTCTTTTGATAGCATTTACTGCTCAGGTCGTGTAAACAAAAGTGCTTACCACGCTCATACAGCTATTTTAACAACCGAACTTGTCAAAAAAATAAGGCTTGAAAAAGAGAATGACACTTTAAACATAGGTATCGTAACACCTTTTAAAACACAAATGGTGTTGATAGCCAAACAAATAGAAACGTTTAACATACCTAATGTTTATACTAATACAGTACATGGCTTTCAAGGAGATGAAATGGATATTGTAATAGCTCTTTTTAATCCACCTAAACATAGTATTTTGCCACCAGACCACCAATTTGCTAAGTATTATCACTTACATAAAAAGAACCTTGTTAATGTGGCTATCAGCCGTGCTAGAGACTACTTGATAATTTTTATTCCTGATGATAAAACAACAGGAATAAATAATTTACATTTGTTTAAAGGGGTAGATGGTTTGGAGTCAATCATTCACAATACTTCGGAAATATCCCCTAATAACTTTAAATCTTACTCGAGTGGAGATATAGAAAATATGATATGGGGAGAAAAAGATTATATAGAAAAAAATTCTATAACTTTAGCTCACGAATTTGTAAATGTATATGAAAAAGCAGCACAAAAATATGTATTGAGGACAGGAAGCTCCGCAATAGATTTGCTGATTAGAGAAGAAACCTAGTATGAGAGAGGGCGTAATAGCGATTTGTACCCCTAAAAAGTACAACTCTGATACTAAATAAGTTATTGATAATGAGCTACTTAAATGTAAAACAATATTGAAATATTTTTTGCCAAATGCGTAATTTTCACATTTTTGGATTAAAATATCTATTTTGTTATTTTCAACTTTTTATAAAGCATTGATAATCAACAACATATATTTTAAAGGACAAATGGTAGTCCAACAGTTAAGTGTGTACGCTAAAATTGTTAATTTTTTTAGAAACG
>CAYZQI010000163.1:0-10249 GCA_964480455.1 uncultured Cytophagaceae bacterium | reverse complement strand
GTTTTCTCACTCCATAGCCCATAGGTTGCAGCCTATGGGCTATGGAGTGAGAATTATGCAGGCTTCTGAAAATTGTTTTTTCCAATAACCATACAAAATTTTATTTAAAATACTTTTTACACAACCCCTACACCTTCAGATGCCTACGGTATGACAACAAGCGCGAAGCTGGAGCTTCGCGGCTACAGTTTAGTATTCAATCTGCGTTTTGGGCAGTAGTTTTTTGATGGTTTCTATTTGGTTGCGGTTGGTTTTTGTGCCTTTCAAGTTGAGGTATTTGAGATTTTTGAGCTTGCCAATGGCATCAGCCGAAATAAAATCTAAATTGGGGTTGTCATTGAGGTACAAAAACTCTAGGGCTTTTAACTGCGCAATGGCTTGAGGGATAACGGTGAGTTGATTCCCCCTGAGGTCAAGCCGTTTGAGGTGAGGCAGTGTATAAAGCGTATCAGGAATGGCTTTGAGCTTATTACCACTTAAATACACTTGTTGTAAACTTTTGAGTGCGCCAATGCCTTTGGGCAGTTCTGTTAGGTTTTCATTGATGACGTACAAGTATTGCAAATTGATAAGTGAATCTATGCGTGGGTGCAGTGCATCTATTTTTCCATAAAAACCTCCCGAGCCTTTGAGCGAAAGGCGATAGACCTTGTCATATTCTTTGAAAGCCTTAAGAAAGTCCGTATAAAGTGGTTTTTTGAAAAGTTCATCTTCTGAAAGTAGACCGCCCTCCTGCCCGCAGACCTGTGTTGTAAAAAATAATCCCAAGCAAAAAATGATAAATTGTCGCATCTGTTATAAATTGGCTGTTTAAAATTTAAAAATATAAACTTTTCAAGATAAACGTATGCAAGCTACAAATAATACAATGTCAATAGATTTAAGAAGCGACACCCTCACCAAACCTACTGAGGCGATGCACACCGCTATGTTCAATGCACAAGTAGGCGATGATGTCTATGAAGAAGACCCTACAGTAAATTTGCTGCAAGAAAAAATAGCAGCTATGTTTGGTATGGAAGCCGCTTTGTTTTGTCCTTCGGGTACGATGACCAACCAAATTGCTATCAAAGTACTCACACAGCCCCAAGACGAAGTAATTTGCTTTGAAGGCGCGCACATTTATAAGTATGAAGGAGGCGGTATGTTCTCTAACTCGGCAGTTTCTGTGCGTTTGCTCAAAGCCGACTATGGTATTCTGACCCCCGAAGCCATTGAAGCCTATATCAATCCTGATGATGTGCATTACCCTCGCACCCGCTTGGTAGCACTCGAGAATACCGTAAACAGGGGCGGAGGCAGTGTTTATAGTTTGACGCAAATCAAGGCAATTTATGAACTTTGCCAAGCCCACGGGCTAAAACTCCACCTAGACGGTGCAAGGGTTTTCAATGCGCTCATAGCTACGGGCGAGCCGGCAGAGGAATATGGAAAATATTTTGATACCATTTCGGTATGCCTCTCCAAAGGTTTAGGCTGCCCTGTGGGTTCGGTTTTGCTGGGAAGCCATGCAGACATCAAATATGCCAAGCGCATCAGAAAAGCACTGGGAGGCGGTATGCGGCAGGCAGGCTACTTAGCAGCCGCAGGCGTTTATGCCCTTGAGCATCATATTGAGCGACTGGCAGAGGACCACCAAAGGGCTAAAATCATTGAAAAACACCTCACCACAATGCCCTACATTGAAAGTGTAATGCCTGTAGCTACTAATATTGTCATTTTTAAATTTAAGACCGCTGAAAAGCTGCAAGATTGGCTTTTGCATTGCAAAAAGCATCAGGTCAAAGTGAGCGGTATAGACAAATACCAGGCAAGAGTAGTTACACATTTACAATTTGATAATACTGCATTGGAAACCTTTTTGCAGGTCTGTAGTAATTTTGAATAATGGTAGTACTCATTCAAAAAATACGGCACTTATGGAATACGTCAAAAAATACATGCTCTATACCTCTAATTTTGGTGTAAGCCCTGAGATGCCCGACTCACTGCAAAGGCACATCATTTTGAATAACCAAATGAGTTGGCTGATTATTCATTACAATACGCTGTATTTTTTGATTGATATGGTGAGGTTTGGACATTTTTTACGTTCTATAACTTCCTTGCTTATCATTGCATTGGCTGCTACTTGCTTGCTACTCAACAGAAAAGGCTTTCATTTTACCGCTCGGTTTTTGAGTTCTTTTTTGTATGCTGCCTTTGTGTTCTTTTATGGCATTGTCATTAAGTTTTTTGCTTCGCCAGACCTTATCCACTATCTTTCGCCACGCATTCCGCTAATCATGTTTGTGTTTTTTCCTTTTATGTTCTTAGATTTTCAGAAAGAGAGAAAGGCTTTTTGGTTGAGTTATGGTTTGAATGTGTGTTATGTAGTCTTTTATGACCCTATGCATCATTGGCTAGGTATCAATATGGAGGTATTTGGCTTTGAGATAACAAATTACCACACCATCACACTTAACTCCATTACCTTTCTTATCAATATCTCGGTGGGTTTTGTATTTCTGAAACTGGTAAACCAACGCTACGAGGAGAGAATTTTAAGGCTCAACAAAAAACTAGAAAGAAAAAACAGAGAAATCAATGTCCAAAATGAAGAACTTTCTCAGCAGCAAGAAGAAATCAGTTCCCTTAACAATCACCTTGAAAATCTGGTCAATAAACGTACCCAAAAACTAGCCCAGCGCAATCAGCAACTGAAAGAATATGCTTTCTGGAATGCGCACAAACTGCGCGCCCCTGTTTCTACTATGCTAGGACTTTTTGAGGTAATGAGCCTTGATGCTGAAAACAAAGCCTTGAACAGTTCTCCACTCTACCAGCATCTCAAAACTACTGCTCTTGAGCTTGACCGTGTCATAAAAGAAATGCAAATTAAAGTAGAAGAAGATTGAAAAAGGGTCAGTTTCCTAAAATCAAGTCCTTAAAAACCAAGGTAGGAATAATCAAAATACCATTATGAATAGCATGCAGGGCAAGGGCAAAGCCGAAATGATAACGCATGCGCAAATAACCTAAAATAAACCCAAGTAAAATTTGTGGCAGCACCAGCACAGGCGCAAGTGCAAGTAATTTCCAAAGTGGCAGAGAATAATTGAGCAAATGAATCAACCCAAAAGAAAGCACTGAAAAATAATATAACTTGCCAAAGTTACGCTCCCAAAAATCTGCCAAATCTTGCACAGCATCTTTAGCATTCAGGTAGAGCATCACCAAGCCAAAAAACACAAAGGCAAACACACCCAACGCAAGCCACAAAACCCAATCTGTAGCACGGGGAATGAAAAAAATGGCGGCAAACAGTAAAGAAAAAAGTAAATTGAGGGTATGAAAACGCAGAAACAAACGAAAAATCGTCTCTTCTAGCAGGGGTGCCAGAAGAGCTACCAATACAAAAATCAACACAGGAGAACTAGATTCAATCATCTCACGCATTTGATGGTTTTCTTGTACCAAATCTTTACCCACCACTACACCCATCAAAATCAGACTGCCAAACATCAACAAATAATCAAATAAAAGGGCAAAGGCAAGTACTTTCACACCTTCTAGGCTGCTAAAAGCATGAGGCAAAGCATAGCTTGGCTTTAGTGCAAAGCCCACACAAGCACGTACAAAGTCTGAAAAAGACTGAGGAGGCTTGCTTTGAAGTAAAGTAGGTGAGGTATTTTCTTCTGGTAAATCTGCTTGTATTTCTGATTCGGTCATAGGTTTTTCTAAGTTCTTTCGTAATTTAGCACAAAATTACAAATAATCTGAAAGCACTTGGCTCTCTTTTTTGTACTGTTGTGCAAAAATGATAAATATGGGTACGTCCCGCTGGGGCTAATGGATAAACGTATTCTAGGCTACCAACCAAACGCCTTTACAAGGCTTTTTAAGCACCCATAGGTGCGTACCACAGGTAGATTTTAAATAATTTAAACATATTTTTATTGATATTGATGTAGAAAAAATCCCTCTGCACGCTGGGGCTAATGGATAAACGTATTTTAGGCTACCAACCGAACGCCTTTACAAGGCTTTTTAAGCACCATAGATGCGTACCGTAGGTAGATTTTGAATAATTTAAGCATAGCTCCGTAGGCGCGTCCCGTTTTTATTGACATTGATGTGTTGTTTATATCTTAATTTAGTTAGCAGCTTGAAATAATAGTCCACTATTTATAAAACTAAAACCCAAATAGTATTTATGCAAATTTCCCTTCATCAAAAAAATATACTCATCACAGGGGCAAGCCGTGGCATTGGGTTTGCCATTGCCAAAAAGATGCTCGAGGCAGGTGCAAAAGTACTTTTGCATCATAACAAGCCCTCTGACAACATAACCACACTCCAAACGACTTATCCTGAGCAAGTTTTTTCAGCTACTGCCGACCTCGCTCAGGTAAGTGCTGTTGAGCAACTATTTGATGAAGCAATAACAAAACTAGGTAGTGTAGATGTTTTGGTCAATAATGCAGGCGTGGCTGTAGCCTCTGCCCTAGACCAAACGGAGAGAGACTGGCTGGCAGATTGGGAGCAAACCTTGAGGGTAAATCTTACAGCCGCTACCTTGCTCTCACGCAGAGTAATACTACACCTAACAGCACAAAAGAAGAAAGGACGGCTCATTCACATTGCCTCGAGAGCTGCTTTTAGGGGCGACACACTTGAATACATAGCCTATGCTGCTTCTAAGGGGGGGCTAGTAGCTATGAGCCATTCTCTGGCACGCGCCTATGGCAAGCAGGGCATAGCTTCTTTTGTGGTAGCTCCGGGGTTTACACAAACCGATATGGCGCAAGAGTTCATAGACAAATATGGTGAGCAACACGCCCTTCACGACATTGTGCTGCCCACACTTACACAGCCCGATGACATTGCGCCTATGGTGGTGCTACTTGCAAGTGGGCTTGCCGACCACGCCACGGGTACAAGCATCAGCATCAATGCAGGGAGCTATATTCGTTGATGCGCTTGGGCAGGTGTTGGAGCTTTTAGGAAGGTGTAAATTATGAGTTGTGCGATGTGATTTTTTAAAGCCCTCATTATCAGCAACTTATAAGCAGAAATAATCGAGATTATTAGCTATGTTTTCTTTAATACACCACGCTGTTGTCCATACCCTCATCAAACCAAAGGCTACTAAGCTGGTATTGTGCTACGATAGTGCCTTGGCTATCAAAGCTACACCGAGTGCGCATTTCTAGTTGATAATTGTAGGTATCACCTGTCCAGCGGAGTTCTAGTTTGTTGCATCTTACCCCATAGTAGGCTTGGTGTATTCTGATTTTGCTGTTAGATTTTCCGAAAGTGCTCAATGCAAAGGCGTGAATCAGTGAGTATTTACCCGTTTTTTTCTTTCCAACTCCTGCCACTACCTCTAGTGCGTGGCAGCCAGTTAAGTTTTCTAAGATAGGATGCCACTTACCGTCGGCAGGGATAGTGCCTTGCTTCAGTGTGCCTACTCGCCCGTGTGTTCCGATAGTACCTCTCACATCTAAGGCATAGTTTGCTTGTGTTTGGTTGATGCCTACTTTGCCATCACTTTGCAGCGAGAGTACGGTGTCGCCTAGTTGGTTGTTAAACTCGAGAGTTGCATTGCCGCCATTGATTTCTACACTCCAGGCGGGGTTTTTCTCCTCTATACTTTTAAAAAAACTAATAAGTTTTTGAGAAGTGCCTATGGGTGAGAGCTGCAAGCCCTCATCAATGGTTTTTGACATGCCATCATCTACCTTGTTGAGCATAGACTCTATCAGGTCGTTAAAATGTCCTTCTGAGGGCATTTGTCCTTTTCTAAAATAGCTTTTGAGTGTATTACGATTTTGTAAAGGCATATATTTTTTAGTTTAATGTCAATCTTCAATAATAAATTCATCGCCTAGCCCAAGGTCAGAGATGCCTGCTTGCATAGCGTTCATTTCTTCTCGGTTGTTTATCAACGTGATTTGGTGCTGCTCAGCAGGGATAAGTGCAGACCAAGGTTTGGTAGCTCTCAGAAAAGATTTGGCATCTCCCTCTCGGGCAGTATCCAAGAGGATAAAATCTCCTTGAAAATCTTGCGCCGTTTGCACCATAGAGAACCTAGTGATAAAATCAATGTAAGGCAAAGTACGCATAAAGCTCAAAATATCTGAGGTATTGATTTTACCTCCTAGCTCTATATTTTTTCCATTTTGAAGCATATCTTGTATGAGGTACTTGTTGATTTCATCATTGAGTTTTTGCAAATACAGTCCATAATTGTAGCCTTTTGCAAGCTGTACCCCACAGATAATCTTTACACGCTCATAGGCAGGGTTGCGCACTTCTAGCTGTACAAAAGGGCTAGTGTATTGCTGCAAATAATCTTTGATTTCATAAAGCTGCTCACGGCTTACCAGTGGGTCTATGGTCTTTTTGTCTTTTGAATAAGGCGTTACTACTATCAGTACACTGCCTGCTTGGTCTGTGCGCTCGCTATTCATATTAGAAAGACAAGTAGCTTTCTGAATCTGTGGGAAACACTCGAGTATGAGCCTTTCATAGTCCCAGGCCGTGATAGCACGCTGTTTGTGTCTGAGCCGCTCGCTGAGGCGGGTATAAAATTGCTTTGTTTTTTCTTTGGGGCTTCCTCCAAATGAAGGCATCGGCTGCATAATGCGCTGTATGCCAGGCAAGCTGTCCACAGAGCGTTCTATGGTAAAAGCAGGCAGAGCCTGCTCAAGGTGCTTTCCGTCTTCGTCAAGGTTTACGAGGGTAGCTTTGAGTACTTGCGTACAAATACTGGTGATTTTAGAAGCGTTGCTTACGTTTTGGACAGCCGCAATTCTGAGCCAATACAGCGCACTGTCTAAGATAGTATTTCCTTTCTGAATATTGCGCGGAATTTCTACCTCTATCAAACCAGTTTTTACAAAGCCTAGTGTATCATCATTGAGAATTTTAGAAGCAGACAAGGCAAACCACTGGTCGTTTGCCAAGTAGCTCCACTCTATGACAGGAGCACTCTCTTCTGAGGAATTTGAAATACCTTCTGCCATCTCTAGAAGCAAAGTGATATTCTGAGGAGGTGCTAAGTCTTTCAATCCTATCAGTAATGCTCCCTGATAATTGAAGGAAGGCAACAAGTTTATATTGAGTTGAGCGGCATTAGGATAGGCCAAATTCACTCCAAAAGGGTACTCGTGGTAAAACTGCCCTCTTTGCTGCGATTGATTTTGCTGTGCATGGTCGGTAAGCGAAATTACAGAAGAAGAGCTGTAATTTAAGGAGATAGACTTCATCTGCGGTGTATAAGCTGGGTTAGGCATTTTTTTATTTACTTTTTTTGCAAAGCCTCTTTTGACAGCAGAGAAGATGCCTGTTTGGGCATTTTGGGCAACTATTTCTGAAAGCACTGAAGGGTAAAGTGTATGTCCAAAAGCAAAAGCAGGGTTAGCAAGCTCAAGTTTGAGAAAGCCTCGCTTAGAAGTGTTGGTATAAGTTTGTACTTTTTTTATTTCGGTGTAGTTGTGTGGCAGTTTGATGCGCACCATATCTATATTTGAGAGCTGCGTAAAAGGGCTAAGCTGTCCATTGTGTACCACAAAGTCGTCGGGTTTATCCTCACTCAGCCCTGCTTGCTTAGTTCTAAAAAGTTTGAAAGTTTGTTGTGCTTCACTTTGGGCGGGTTTCCATCTTCCACCCTCTAAGATGGAGAGTTTTACCTCAAAAGAAGTATTGTCTATGTCGGCCTTGTAGTCCTCATAATAACCTACAAATCCACTTGCCTCACGGGGCAAATTAAACCACTCTATGTTGATAGAAAGGTCATTGAGCGATTTTTGGAAGATTTCATTAGCACCAATCACCAAGTAAGACCCCACATTTGGCACAGAACCAAAAGGATAAAACGGGTTGGTAGCATCTAGCACTCCAATATCGCTGAATAATTGAATATTCTTGACTTCTTTGACGTGTGTATCTATGATGATTTGCGAAAGCACGAGTTCTTTGAGCAGAGAATAGGGATAGATATATGCCTCGCTGTTGAGCATTAACCTGATAATGGGTAGCTCGGTTTGAAAATTGTGCTGATGTACCTTGGCATCATAGCTTACCCAAGCAGGTTCTTGAGCAGCAATGTCAAAGCGAATATTGAGTGCTGAAAAAGAATTGCTATTCTCGGGGTACTTCTTTTGTGTGATAACGTATTTGTTGAGTGCGTGCCAGCCTTCGGGTGCAGTGATTTCTAGCCTGAATGCTTCCAAAAAACTCTTGATAAACACTTCGCTAGGGCTGTCGCCAGTTATAAAGCTCAAGTCTGAAAGATATTGCGTAAGGTGGAGATAAGATTCAGGCTCAAATACAAAAGTAAGAGAGACCTCTCTGATACCTTCCGACAAGTAAAAAGCAGGTGAGGCAACTGCAAAGCCTACCTCAGCATTTTGCATGGTGCGCTCATAAATACTCTTTTGACTTTGGCTTTCTCCAAAAATAGGGTAGGCTTTTTTTTCTTGTAGCTCAGGGTTGGGGCTTATCTCTGCGAGGGGTAGCGCATTAAAAAGCGTATTATTAACTAGCAGCTTGGTGCGTCCTCTGATATTGAGCATATTTTCTTCTAAAAATACCGTCAAAAGTCTAGCAATTTGTGCCTTATTGACCATCAAATCTTGATTTGCTTGGTAGAGAATATTGTCTCCATTTTCATATTCTCCCGCAATGAACTGTGTTCCTTGGCTTACCAAGGCATACAAAGCATTGTCGTTGGTAGTAAAGCTCAAATATACTTGGTCATTGACGGGTGTTTTAAAATCTTCTTGAAGCACTGTGCGGTAATAAAACTCGAGATAACGCCTTGACAAATCGTTGAGATGTGTTTGTGAATACTCAAATATTCTCAGAAAAGCAAGTATTAGGGCTACGCTTGGGTAGTGATTGGCATTTTGTAATGACTGCTGGAGGTAGTTTTCTGCTTGGCTCTTCAAAAATACAAGGCTTTCATAAAAGGTCTGAAAGATACGCTCTAGGTCAAAACTGAGGTAGCGCACCTTATCTGTGAGGGTTTCTCCGTCTAGGTCAGGTTTAAGTTTGTCGGCTTTAGAGAGTTGCCAAGAAACATTGAAAACTTGGTAATCTAAGCCAAAATTTTCTTTTCCAAACAATTGGGAGGCGGCTATGTCTAGGGTTTTGAGCTGAATAAGGGCAGCACTTAGCTTAGTCTCGATGGCATTTAAGATTTCATTGCGGGCGCGTAGCTGCACATTAGCAAACATTTCTATTTCTTTGAATTTGCTCAACCAGTTTTCAAACATAATGGCAATTTGGTAAATTTCTGTGAAGCACTTTTGAAGATAAAATGCTTTCTTTTCAGTACGCTTGAACAGATTTGCCTTCTCAATGTATGCCCTAAAACGTGTTTCTATCTCGGTAGGTTCTGTTTGCTTAATGGTAGCCAATATCACTGTTTCATCATTGATAAACTCCGACCAGTCGCCATCGGGCTGGTTTTCGAGATTATAAAATTTAATCAGTTTTGAGAAGCCATACACAAAGCGCAGCAAGTCTTCAAAAGAACGCTCATCTATTTTCACATACTCAAAATCAAGTGCCTCCAAAAAGCGTCCTTCTTGGCTTACACTATGTTTGATAAGTTTACTGAAGTCTTTGATTTCCATGTTATATTCAAAAAAATAGAAATGAGATGATTTTGAGGTAAAGTTTATATTTTTCAGATAACTTATTTAAAATACTGGTAATCAGCACTTTATGTACCTTACTTACTGCTCTTCTAGCATTATTTGACTCAGGTTAGTACCTTCTAAGATATAATAAGGATAGACCACATTGTTGCGTGAGTTGGTAGTTCTAACAATGTATTGAATATCAATCAAGAGTTTTCCATCAAGAATGTCTTTGGTAGAAATGTCAATATTCTCCAGCAGGATACGTGGTTCATAAAATTTGATTGCCTTCTCAATCATTGATGCCAAAAAATTGAGATTTGTAGTATTGACGGTGTTAAAAGCCAAGGTTTTGGTATCACAACCATACTCAGGACGCATGACACGCTCGCCAGGTTGTGTAGCAAGCAATATCAAAAGGCTTTCTTTGATGTCGTTTTCCTCAGAAACCATCTCGTTGGTTTTGCTTTTCTTATCAAAGGTAGGTGGAAACTTCCAGCCTATACCCAGAAAGGTTTTCTTATGTTCCATAGAGTTTTCATAATTTTAACCATCAGTATTCGGTAGTCCAACAGTTAAGTGTGTACGCTAAAATTGTTAATTTTTTTAGAAACGGT
>CAYZQI010000162.1:0-10267 GCA_964480455.1 uncultured Cytophagaceae bacterium | reverse complement strand
CCCGCTAACTTTTTAAACAGTTTGAAACCATACACACTTTAATCAGGGACTACCTGTGAGTTGTGAATTATGAAATTTTAAAGTACTTATTATCAGCAACTTATAAATTAAAGTAACCGAAGTTATTTTTTTGCATTTTTCCTGTATAAAAAGCAAGATAAATATTTTGTGTAGATATCAAAAGAATTTGAATGTTTTTCTCTGTTTTTAATAGTTTTTATCCTGCTTATCTTTTGGGCTATTTTGAATTTTTAACTTTTTTGAGATACCTTTGTTGGCTGACAATAGAAAAGCCAATATACTAATTTACAAAATAAATGAACCTGTCAGATTTGTAAAATCAAATTGTTCACTAAATACCATCTTAGTTGAAATCTGACAGGTTTTCGGGTAAATGTATAATAGTATAGAAAGCCAACCATTCCAAAAAATACAACTTAATGTGAATTAATTTATGAAATTTCAAGGAACTGAAAATTATGTAGCAACGCGCGAGCTGCAAGTTGCGGTCAATGCTGCCATACAACTCCAAAAGCCACTGCTCATCAAAGGAGAGCCAGGCACAGGTAAAACACTACTAGCTTTTGAAATCGCAAAAGCACTCAACAAACCACTAATAACTTGGCATATCAAATCTACTACTACGGCACAGCAAGGGCTTTATGAGTATGATGCCGTTTCACGCTTGCGTGATTCGCAGTTGGGTGATGCAAAAGTGAAAGACATAGCCAATTATATCAACAAAGGCAAACTGTGGGAGTCCTTTCAATCAGATGAACAGTCGGTGCTTTTGATAGATGAAATAGATAAGGCAGATATTGAGTTCCCTAATGATTTACTCTTAGAACTAGACAAAATGGAGTTTTATGTCTATGAACTCAACAAAACCATTCAGGCAAGGCAACGCCCTATCATAGTAATTACTTCTAACAATGAAAAAGAGCTGCCCGATGCCTTTTTGCGTAGGTGCTTCTTTTATTACATTACTTTTCCAGACCCTGCCACTATGGCTGAGATTATCAAAGTGCATTACCCTACGCTTTCAGATGATTTGATGGATACAGCCATGAAAATTTTTTATAATATCCGCGAAGTGAAGGGATTGAAGAAAAAACCCTCTACTAGCGAGTTGATAGACTGGATAAAGCTGCTCAAATACGGCGAAACCAAAACCGAAGACCTTGCCAAAATAGATATTGCTACCCAATCACCGCCTTTTGCAGGGGCATTGCTCAAAAATGAGCAAGACTATACATTGATGGAAAGACTACGTAGGTTTGGAAGATGAGCAATCACCGTTGAATTGCTAATTGCAAATTATGATAGGCTATTGATTTGGAAAAGCATCAGTGCTTAAAGTATTTCTTACTTAAAATGAGCCTATCAACTAAAAAGGTCTTACTATTTAAAAAAACAGTAAGACCTTGTAGTTTGCTTAATTAAAACGGCAATCTTTAAGACACTACGAACATAGTCAGCTTAATTTTTTGTGTTTAAACTCCTCATGGGATGGGTAACACCTTGTTGTCCTTAAAAGTAGAAAGGATTACCATAGATTGCATATTGCTAATTTCTTCAATCTCACTGATTTCCTCTAGCATCAATTTCTGGTAAGACTGAATGTCGGCTGAGATTACCTTCAAGATAAAATCACAGGAGCCTGTGATATGATGACATTCAATTACGTTATCTATTTGCTTAATTTTTTCTACAAAAGCATCTAAACAAGATTTCTTGTGGCTTTGCAAAAAGACTTGAACAAATGTGGTAACACCTAGTCCTACCTTTTCGGTTTCGAGGGTAGCGTGATAACTACGAATAATGCCAAGATTTTCTAATTTTTTGACACGCTCAAGGGTAGGTGCTGGCGACAAGCCAATTTCCTTTGAGAGTTGAGCATTAGTAATCTTAGCATTAGATTGTAAGATTTGAAGAATTTTGCGGTCGGTTTGGTCAATTTTTATACCTTTCATTCAGAAAAAAATTTTAGTAAAACACTAACATTGAAATAAGGTGCTAAGAAAACAAAATTTTATTTTGAAAACAAGTATTAAACCCGAAATTTTTTCCGATTAATACAAATTCATCTGAAAAAAAGGCTATTTTTGGCTAGTTCTGAGCAAAATGCTACGTCCGAGCGTTATTTCGTCTGTATATTCTATTTCGCTACCCACGGGAATGCCTCTTGCTATCGAGGTAATTTTTAAGATAGGATTTTGTATTTTTTTGCGAATGTAAAATGAGGTAGTATCGCCCTCCATGGTGGGGCTAAGTGCAAAAATAAGTTCTTTAACGCTAGGCTTTTGCAGACGTTCTATGAGTGTCTGTATGTTTAAATCGCTTGGATTGATGCCCTCCATTGGAGAGATGACTCCACCAAGTACGTGGTATAGCCCTTTGTATTGAGCAGTATTTTCAATAGCGATTACATCTTGCGAGTTTTCTACTACACAAATGGTTTCTGTATCTCGTTGTTTAGATTCGCAGATACTACAAACAGGCTTATCTGCAATAAAATGACAATGGTTGCAGTATTGAATCTCTTGCCGGAGCTTACGAAGTGCCTCTGTGAGCATAAGCGTATTTTGTTCTTCTTGTTTGAGCAGGTGCAGCACGAGCCGTAGTGCAGTTTTGTTTCCAATTCCGGGTAGTTTTGAGATTTCACGTACTGCGTTTTCTATGAGTTTAGAAGAAAAATTCATTCTGTAAAATAAAACAAGAAAAATATATTTTGAAAATTTTTATACTGTTTGAAAAGAGCAAAAGACCCAACTTGTAGAGATTGGGTCTTTTGCTTTGAGTAGTAAAAAGTTTTAGCGTAAAACGAATGACTAGTTCAACTTAAATACAATTGGGATAGACATTCTCTGCTTTACAGGACGACCGCGTTGCTTGCCAGGCTTCCACTTAGGGGCTGCTTTGAGTACTCTGATAGCTTCTTCATCACAGCCCGAGCCAATGCCTTTAAGCACTTTGATGTCGGTAAGTGAGCCGTCTTTATCTACTACAAACTGAACGAATACACGCCCTTCTACGCCCATACGGCGTGCTTGTTTAGGGTAGTTCATTTCTTTGCCTACATATTTATAGAAAGCCGCCATGCCTCCTTTGGGTTCAGCAGTTTCTTCTACCACGAGGAAGATTTCTTCTTCTTTTTCTTCTACTTGTGGTGGTGGTGGTGGTGCATCAATTTTGATGGGCTTCACTACTGGTTTTTCTTCTTTTATCTCCACATCAAGCTCCATTTCTATTTCCTGCTCAATTTCTTCTTCATCGGGTACTTCAATGATTTCGGGCTGCTGGAGCACGGGTGGAGGTGGTGGTGGCATTTCTGTTATAGGAATGTCCAAGATTTCAGTTTCTTCTGCTTCTAGTTGTCCAAGGCTTACTACCTCCAAGTTGTCATAAAATTTCCATTCAAAAGCAGTAATGACCAAAGCCAAGCTAATCACAAGCCCTGTAAAGAAGAAAGTCCAGGTTTTGCGGTTCACGTCCACGTTGGGTTTTTTCTTTTGTTCCATAAATTTTCTTTTTGTTAAATTTTGATAATTGCTGTTGTAAACTTTTTATCAATTCAAAGTTAATTAAAAATTAATAATTATTGATTTACAAATATACCTATTCTTTTAGTTAAAACAAATTTAACTGTCATTTTTATACAAATAAATTAGATAAAAGATTCCTAAGCCTCCACTTATACCAACAGCTCCTGCCAGTATATCTCCAAATTCAAAATATTCTTTGGCAATTATAAGGTGAATTAGGCTAATTAACCCTAGTAGCACCAAAGAATATATAAGTGTAGCTTTAAATGCTCTCAGGCGCAATGTCATGTAAGTATGCTGCTTATGAAAGGCAACAAGCAATAAAAAACTCAAAATACAAAACTGCATAAAGTGAAAAACTTTATCAAAATATAAGAAAGCAATGATTTGATGACTAGGTATGGGCGTGGCACGCACAAAATTGAGCCCTATCATCAAGAGTGTCCATACAAAGGGATACACGATAAAACGGTAGAACATGGTAGCGTATTTATTGCTTTTGATAATGAGTACTTGTTAAATCTTAATTTATAAAGTAAGCAAAAACTAAGCATCAACTCCTGCTTACCAATACTTTTATCAGTTTTAGGCCTTGCAATGAGTCTTGAGCTATGTTATTTTGAGCATTTTCCTTCAATCAAAAAAAGACGCTGCACCACACAACGTCTTTATTTAGAAGTTAGTTGGGTGCAAATCAAATTTCCCCTTTTAGCCACTCAGCCCTTCCCTTTCCCCAAGAGAGGGCATGAGGAAGTCAATTTGATTTGCAACCAGTTAGTTTGTTAGTTGCTTTGCCACTATTAGGCACAAATCATTCTATTTAAGCATTGATAAAACTTTTGTATCGGTCGGCATCCAGTAGGTTTTTGAGCTCTTCAAGATCTTTGACTTCTACTTTGACCATCCAGCCTTCGGCGTAAGGGTCTTTGTTTACCACCTCGGGTTCATCGCTGAGTTTTTGGTTTACTTCAAGAATTTTACCACTCACGGGCAAGTATAAGTCAGAAACAGTTTTTACGGCTTCAACTGTACCAAAAACAGCATTTTGCTCTAATTCTTCACCTTCAGTTTCTATTTCTACATATACAATGTCGCCTAGTTCGCCTTGTGCAAAGTCGGTAATGCCAATTCGGGCAATATTTGTACCTTCTTCTAGCTCAATCCACTCGTGTTCTTCGGTATAGTAGAGATTTGTGGGAATGTTCATATTTTTAAACGGATATTAGTTTTTTAATATTTTACTTCAAAAGTGCTAAATATTTACCGAAAAACAAGCGACTTAGCGCAAAAACTTAATTTTAAAAAATTGTTCTTCTCGGATTGTTACTTGAATTACTGCTCCATAGCCAATGTCGAGCCTGTAGGCTTTCTCTACGGGAATGTGTAGCAGATGTGAAAGCACAGACTGAATCACGCCAAAATGCGTTACAACACCTACTTGAGGATATTGCTTAGTTTGAAGTTCTTCCCAAAACTCAATGCTTCGTTGTCTTAGTTGTGCATTAGACTCACCATTCGGCGGAGCTATTTTGTCAATATTTTTAATCCAATCCTTTCTGAGTTGAGGGTCTAGCGCGTCCCAATGTTTCATTTCCCAATCTCCAAAGTTCATTTCTTTGATGCGTTCATCAAATTTTAGTGGTTTTTGCTCGAGTGCCTCAGCCAGCTTACGGCAACGAATGAGTGGGCTGCTGTAGAGCGGTAATTTTTCTCTGTTGGCAATTAGTGGCTGAATCTGTCTGAGTTCTTCTTTAAAAGTAACTGCTACATCAAGGTCGGTTTGTCCATACATCAAGCCTTGAGAAACTTCGGGAGTAGTATGTCGGATAAGGTATATTTTACGCATAGTGTTTTGTTAATTGGTGATAGTTATTTCACAATTAAGAGGTTAATTATTACTTGTAATTGATTACTAATGAACATTTTATAAAAATTACTTGTCAGGTAGTCCCTGATTAAAGTGTGGTATTTTGAGAAAAACTTGCTCATTACACTCTTCCCTCGCTCCTGAAGGAGAAGCAGTTGGTGTTGCTTTTATACCTCAAAAAATGGATAAAGGTACACCCCACTGGGGATAATGACTAAACGCTTGATAATGCTGCCAATGCAACGCTTTTACAAAGTCTTTTTAGCATTATCTTTTTTACAAAAATAATAAAAACTTGCATTTTAAACTGCAATACTGCACATAATTCAGTATTTCATCAATTTTGATTAGTTTTATTTTTGTTTTTCTTCTGTTAAAGCATCTTATTTTCAAAAAAAATCTCCTCTCACAAACTATTTTCTTCAACATATATTTAAAAATTAATGATTAGGTCTGAATTTAGAATTAATATAAAAAACAGAGATTGTTTACAAAAAAATATTGATTTCTAAAAATGCAGATGTAAATTTGAAGAAGGATACTAATTAATTAACTAATTCGAAAAATGAGTGCATCTAATCCAACTATTCAAAAAAAACCAAATTGGTTCATACAGTTCTTCTCAAGCACAATAGGGCGTAAATTATTGGTCGCCTTGACAGGCTTGTTCTTAATCTTGTTTTTGGCAGTACACCTCATAGGTAATTTGCAAATGATTTTGATTAATGACGGAGGGCGTGCTTTCAACGAGTATGCTGAGTTTATGGGGCACAATAAACTGATTCAGGTTATTTCCATAGGCAACTTTTTCTTTATCGTTTTGCATATTATTGTATCTGTTGTACTTACTATCTACAACAGAAATGCGCGCCCTTCACGCTATGCTTACAGCAAGCCAAGTGAAAATAGTTCTTGGAGTTCACGCAATATGATATGGCTAGGCTCAATTGTAATGATTTTTATTATTTTACATCTTATCAACTTTTGGGCGAAATCTAAGTTTGGTGGTTTGCAGGAGGTAACTTATGATGGCAAAACTATGCACGACTTGTATTCACTTGTTGTTTTTGAGTTTGCTAATCCCGTCATTGTTGGTGTTTATGTATTTGCAATGATTGGTTTGTCATTTCATTTGCGCCATGGCTTTCAGAGTTCTTTCCAGACCCTAGGGCTAAACCACGTAAAATATACGCCACTCATCAATGCTGTGGGCATTATCTACAGTATTGTAGTGCCTCTTGGCTTTGCTGTTATTCCTGTTGTAATGTATGTTCAAAGCTTGTCATAAATTGTTTAAAAATAAATAAATTAATATAAATATGAAGTTAGATTCAAAAGTTCCTGAAGGTCCTCTGGCTGAAAAATGGGACAGGCATAAGTTCAATAGCAAGCTAGTAAACCCTGCCAACAAGCGTAAATATGATGTAATCGTAGTAGGTACAGGGCTAGCAGGTGCCTCTGCAGCCGCCTCACTTGCCGAGTTAGGTTACAATGTAAAATCATTTTGTTTTCAAGATAGCCCTCGCCGTGCGCACAGTATTGCTGCTCAGGGCGGTATCAATGCAGCCAAAAACTATAAAAATGATGGCGACAGCGTGTTCCGCTTGTTTTATGACACCATCAAAGGAGGAGACTACCGCTCACGTGAGGCAAATGTTCATAGATTGGCGCAAGTAAGTGTCAATATTATTGACCAATGTGTAGCTCAGGGTGTACCTTTTGCCCGTGAGTATGGGGGCTTGCTGGACAACCGCTCCTTTGGAGGGGCGCAAGTTTCACGTACTTTTTATGCTCGTGGACAGACAGGGCAGCAGCTTCTGCTGGGTGCTTACAGTGCTTTGAGCCGCCAAGTAGCCAATGGTAAAGTACAGCTTTTCCCTCGTACTGAAATGCTTGACCTTGTTATGGTAGATGGCAGGGCGAGAGGTATTGTAACACGCAACCTCGTTACAGGTCAGATAGAATCGCACAGTGCCCATGCAGTACTGCTTTGTACAGGAGGCTATGGCAATGTATTTTTCCTTTCTACCAATGCGATGGGTTCTAATGTAACTGCCGCTTGGAGAGCACACCGAAGAGGTGCTTTGATGGCTAACCCCTGCTTCGTGCAAATTCACCCTACTTGTATCCCCGTATCAGGCGAATATCAATCAAAACTGACGCTAATGTCAGAATCGCTCCGTAATGACGGGCGCGTGTGGGTGCCCAAGAGTATAGAAGATGCTGAGAAAGTTCGTAAAGGGCAGCTCCGCCCTCAAGACATTAAAGAAGAAGACCGCGACTACTACTTAGAGCGAAAATATCCTTCCTTTGGTAACTTAGTGCCTCGCGATGTAGCTTCAAGAAACGCCAAATATGTCTGTGATGAAGGGCGTGGCGTAGCTCCTACTGGCCTAGCAGTGTTCCTTGATTTTAAAGACGCTATTGAGCGTGACGGAGAAGATGTCATCAGAGCAAAATATGGCAACCTATTTCAAATGTATGAAAAAATTACTGATGACAACCCCTACAAAACTCCTATGAAGATTTATCCCGCCATCCACTATACTATGGGCGGACTTTGGGTAGATTATAATCTTATGACTACCATACCAGGTCTGTATGCGCTGGGCGAGGCAAACTTCTCAGACCACGGTGCTAACCGACTAGGGGCAAGTGCTTTGATGCAGGGCTTGGCTGATGGCTACTTTGTGATACCTTATACTATTGGTGATTATCTGGCCACCATTCCACAAGAAAAAGTACCTACAGACCACGAGGCATTCAAAACAGCCGAGCAAGAAGTAAAAATACAAATCCAAAAGTTACTTTCTATCAAAGGCACTAAAACTGTAGATGATTTCCATAAGGAACTTGGTAAGTTGATGTGGGATTATTGCGGTATGTCGCGCAATGCTGAAGGTCTTAAAATAGCCAAAGAAAAAGTAAGAGAACTGTGTGCCGATTTCTGGCAAAATGTGAAGGTAATTGGAAGCGATGAAGAACTCAACGTTACGCTAGAAAAAGCAAGCCGCGTGGCTGATTTCTTAGAACTTGGCGAGCTTATGATAGATGATGCCTTAATGCGCGAAGAATCTTGTGGTGGACACTTCCGCGAAGAATATCAAACTCCCGAAGGCGAAGCCCTCCGTGATGATGATAACTTCTCTTTTGTGGGTGCTTGGAAGTATGCCGGCGAAAATGCACAAGCAGAACTGGTAAAAGAAGACCTTGTATTTGAAAATGTAAAACTAACACAAAGAAGCTACAAGTAATGGCCAATTGTGAACAATAAATATTTAGTGATTGATTACCATTTATTTTGTTAGTCATTTTTATTGGTTGATTAGTAACCCTATATAGTCAATGGCTAAATGTCTTGCTAGACAAATAAAATTGCTAACAAAACAAGGAATTATAAAAAATAGAAAATATGAAACTAACATTAAAAATTTGGCGACAAAGCAAACCCGATAAAGTACAAAATGGAAAACTTATATCAGGTGGCGGTAAAATGGAAACCTATCAAATTGATGAAGTTTCCCCTGATATGTCTTTCTTGGAAATGATGGACGTACTCAACGAGCAACTCCTCAGAGAAGACAAAGAACCCGTAGTATTTGACCACGATTGCCGAGAGGGTATCTGTGGTATGTGTAGTATGTATATCAATGGTCGCCCACACGGACCGCAGCAAGGTACTACTACTTGCCAGCTACATATGCGCTCTTTTAAAGATGGTGATACCATCTATATTGAACCTTGGCGCGCCAAGGCTTTTCCTGTCATTAAAGATTTGATGGTAGATAGAAGTGCTTTTGACCGTGTTATTCAGGCAGGAGGCTATGTATCGGTCAATACTGGTGTAACCGTAGATGCCAACGAAATACCAATTGCTAAAGAAGTAGCCGATAAGGCATTTGATGCCGCTACTTGCATAGGTTGTGGAGCTTGTGTAGCAGCTTGCAAAAATGCCTCTGCTATGCTCTTTGTATCAGCAAAAGTATCTCAACTTTCACTCTTGCCACAAGGCAAAACCGAGCGCAAAGCACGTGTAGAAAAAATGGTAGCACAAATGGACGCAGAAGGCTTCGGTGCTTGCACCAACACAGGGGCTTGTGCGGCTGAATGTCCTAAGGGTATTTCGCTAGAGTACATCGCACGCATGAACCGCGAATATTATGGTGCAAAACTAACCTCTACCAATGTGTAGTCGATAAAAAAGATTGTTTTCTGTATTCACCAAAGTAAACCTACATTCTTTGATAATTTATCAAAAAGTGTAGGTTTTTTATTAAACTGCCAGATGATAAAGATCTGCCAGACTTTTGATGAAAACAAAACCTAAAAAGCAACTAAATTGTGTAATGATACGAATTTGTATCTATCTTTTGTTGGTTGATGCTTTTAAGCAGCAGAAGCTGGTGCAGTGGTAAGGCTCGAGCTTTTGATAAATACCTCCCCCCTACTTTTACTCTTTTGGATGATTTTGATAGAGTTAGCCAAAATATTATTATAAAAGTTATTTTAATAATAACATTTATTTTATGTGTAGTCTTTCTTTTTTTGTAACTATTTACTTACGTTTCGCTAGTTTCGAAACCCACAAAAAACAATTTAAGGGAATAAGCCTCAATACGCATTATGTTGGGTACTAATTTAAACAAAATAAATTATTTTTTAAACATTAAGAGATTCAAGATTTCAAGACTCGAGAACAGGTGAAATTTAATTCTGTATTTACCTATTCTTGAACAAAAAAACAGCGTTAAAATAATGTTTAAATCTTTTTTGCAAAATTGATTATTAGCGAAACGTAAGATTTAGGTACTCAAAAATAATATTATTTTAATTTATTTAGTCAATCAAACTATTA
>CAYZQI010000161.1:0-10683 GCA_964480455.1 uncultured Cytophagaceae bacterium | reverse complement strand
GTGCGCCTGTTTACAATCCCAATCATTTGCTGGGCTTTTTTAGTGTTTTCAATGCCGATGCAGTCAAAGAAGTAAGTCTTTACAAAGCAGGCTTTCCAGCACAGTATGGGGGCAGGCTTTCTTCTGTACTAGATGTAACTATGCAGCAAGGCAATGCGCAAAAATGGGGAGTACAAGGGGGGATAGGCTTGATTTCATCACGGCTTACACTCAATGTGCCACTTAAAAAAGAAAAATTGAGCTTATTACTTTCAGGCAGACGAACTTATTTTGATGTGTTTACACGTCTTTCTAACCAACTGAACGAAAACAATCCTGATTACAGCCCTATCCCAACCTATTATTTTTATGATTTCAATATTGCGCTTGAGTTCAAGCCCAATGCCAAAAACCGTTTTAAATTGAATGGCTACCTAGGAGATGATTTCCTTAGATTTTCAAGGTCTAACTTCGGGGCAAACCTGGTCTGGGGCAACAGGTCAGCCACTCTTAGCTGGGAGCATACTTTTCATGAGCGACTCTACGTAAGCAATGCTTATTTTCTCTCGGGCTATCTCTACGGTATCAACAACCGCTTTGCTTCTAATAGCCTTAGCCTAGGCTCTAGCATTGCCGACCAAGGCTTGGTAAGCGATTGGACATGGGATATTTCTGATAAACATCAGTTCAAATGGGGAGTAAGTGGTATTTACCACCGCTTTTCAGTGGGTGAGTTTGGCTTATCTACTGATTTTACAGACATTCAGTCGGGGCAGCAACTACAAGGGCTAGAGTTGGGTGCTTATGTGGCGCATCAGTGGCAAATTTCAAAAAAAACAGCTTTGCTGAGTGGGCTTAGAAAATCTTATTTTATAGCACAAAAAACAACTTACTCAGGCTTAGAACCTAGGCTTTCACTTAAATATAATCTTGATGAACGTACCACGCTCAAAGCAAGCTACGCCCGAATGTACCAATATTTACACCTTGTAAGCAACAGTGCTGCCTCTCTGCCCACAGATGTATGGTATCCGAGTGTAGAAGGTGTAAAGCCACAGTTTTCTGACCAAATAGCCTTTGGGTTACACAAAGCACTTTACCAAGATAGGTATTTTTTCTCTCTGGAGGGCTACTACAAATGGATAGGCAATGCCATTGATTTCAGAGATGGTGCGCAGTTATTTGCCAATCCTAATCTTGCGAATGAGTTTGTATTTGGAAGGGGCTGGGCTTATGGCATAGAGGCATACATAGAAAAAAAACTAGGTCGCACCACAGGCTGGATAGGTTATACTTGGGCTTGGACGTGGCGGCAGTTTGCTGAAATCAATGAGGGCAAGCCTTTTCAGCCCCGGTTTGACCGAAGGCACGACATCTCAGTCGTAATTATGCACCAACTTTCGCCACGTGTACGCATAGGAAGCACTTGGGCCTACGGAACAGGCAATTTTACCAGCATTGCAGGGGGGAGATTTTTGGTACAAGACATCTTGGCACGCTCGCCCAATGTTACCCCTGAGTTTCTAGGTCGAAATGATTATCAGATGCCTCCCTCGCACCGTCTTGACCTCAGCCTTGTATGGCAGCTCAAACCCAAAAAAGGAAAGGCAGACCTTACATTCAGCCTTTACAATGTGTATAGCCGCCGCAATCCATACTTTATTTTTTATGAAGAAACCGAAGAAGAAGCCACAGGGCTTACTATTTTTACGCCTACTTTGGCAGCACTCTTTCCGATTTTACCCTCCGTTACTTATAATTTTAAATTTTGAGAAAAATGAGCTATAAAATCATCAGTAAATATTGTTTGAAAGGTTTACTACTCTGCCTGATAGTGGCCTGCAACAAAATCATAGACCTTGACCTCCCTCCCTATACACCTCAATTGGTGTTGGAGTTTTACCTTGAAGATGGGCAACCGCTCAGGTGTACTTTACAAGAGAGTGTGCCTTATACCGCCCTAAGCCCTCCTGTGTTGATAGAAGATGCCTTGGTGATTTTGTCTTACAATGACGTGCAAGACACGCTCAAAAATGAAATATTTATTGATGAATTTGCAGGCAAGGCTTATAATTATTTTAAACCCAAACTGCTACAAGCTGAGCAGGGAACAGTATATAAATTGTATGTAAAAGATAGCCAAGGACGTGAACTTCGCGCTGAAACGCAGTTCATTCCTACTGTGCCAATTGATTCAATGGCTTTTACACTCAACGAAAAAGACACTGCAAGTGTAGGGCTGGTTTTTAGAGATCCTCCTGCCGAAGCAAATTACTACCGTTTGGTAGCATTTCCAGAGAGAGACTCTATTCCGTCAGAAAATTTCTGGGATATTCGGTTGAATGATTTAGTATTTGATGGGCAAGAATTTAGCTTTTTTTCAGGATTCAGCTATGCCAAAGCAGATTCTGTGATAGGTAGGCTGTATCACCTCACCGCTGCACATTACAACTTTTTAGCGTCTGCCCAGAATGCAAGAGATGCCAATGGAAATCCATTTGCACAACCTGCCAATATTCGTTCAAATGTGGTGGGGGGGATAGGTGTTTTTACAGCGGTGAGTTATGCACAGCGGCGCATTGTTATTTCAGACGAGTAAGCAGTGAACTAAAGCTGCTTAAAAGTGTTTTTTATTTTTTGTGCAAACATCATCGGATTAAATAAAAGAAATGGCAAAACAATCAAGAGAAGAATTTTACAAACAACTAAAGGTAAGTCTGAAAGATAGCAGTCAGTTTCCACTTTTGTACATGTTTAAGTTTATTGTTCCCACAGACCAGAAAAAAGTAGCGCAAGTTTACCAGCTTTTTCCATTGGGGGCAGAGATTAGCCAACGCCCCTCCAAGAAAGGAAATTACCAAAGTCTTACCATCAAAATTGTGATGACTTCTGCTGATGAAATCATTAAGATTTATCAATCAGCAGAAGCAATTGAAGGAATTGTGGCTTTGTAGGCTTTATTCAAATTTTACATCAGGACTTTTGTCTGCACCTTTTTCCATTTTTAGATAAGTGCGTTCTTTCATTCCTAGTAGATTGCCTGGAAAGCTTTTGATAAAAGTATTGTAGCTACTTACAGCTTCATTGTAGCGTTTGCGTTCCACAGAGATTCTATTTTCCGCCCCTTCTATCTGTACTTGTAACTCTCTAAAAGCTTGGCTTGCACCTAGCTCAGGATTGCGTACAGAGGCAGCTAAAAAATCATCTAAGGCTGCTGAAATATTGGCTTGCCGTTGTTGAAAATTGTTCAGTTCACTTTCAGTAGGATTTTCAGTATCAAGATTACCCAAGTTTTGACCTATTTTATTGAGTTTTTCTAGGGTTTCTTTCTCAAAATTACTGGCAGCTTGTGCAGTTCGTACTAATTTTGGTATAAGGTCGGCACGCCTTTGATAAACATTTTCTACTTGTGCCCATTTTTGGGCTATCAACTCGAGTTTGCTAGAAGCAATGTTATAGTCTAGCGTGTAAAGTATAATCAGAATCAATAACAATACACCTGCTACTGCAATGCTTATGTACTTTAAAGTTTTTTTCTGTTCTTTGTCTTCCTTTTCAACTTGGCTAAGTTCGCTCAACACATACATAGATTTGGTATCGCCAGGCTTAATTTGGAGTGCAGCATTGGCAAATTTCTCTGCAAGTGTTTTATTATTTGGGCTTTTATCTTCTTTCCATTGTGCTAAATAGGCATTGGCTAAACCTTGAGTAGCCTCAAGGCTATTAGGATTGAGTGCATTGGCCTGCTCCAGTTCTTGGATTGCTTTCTCCCAATTTCTGTAGCTAAGATGTCCCTCACCAATTTTGAGATGTGCTTTGTAGCTTTCTTGCGAAGCCTGCCAGTCTTCTTCACTCATACCAATCTCAAAGGCTATTTCCTTGAGTTCTTGCTCAGTAAGTGGCTTTTCACGTTGCTCATTTTGCAATTGCAGCATTTTGTTGATGTAGCGTTGTAGCCTATCGTCTGAATAATCCATGTTGTAAATAAGTTATTAGGTTACTGGGTCATTAGTCAAGATTTCCCCCTTTGGGGGTTAGGGGGCTTTTAGTCATTAGGCTATTATTTGCTCTCTCTTCTCCCAATTAGGTATTACCTTTTTTTCTTGCGATCGATAACCCTTTTGGCAGCCTCTACAATACTTTGAGCATTCAAGCCATATTTCTCCATGAGTTCTTCGGGTACGCCGCTTTCTCCGAAGGAGTCGTTTACACCTACCATTTCCAGATGACAAGGATAATTTCTAGCCAAGGTTTGAGCTACACTATCTCCTAGTCCTCCATTCAATTGATGTTCTTCGGCAGTAACGGCACAGCCTGTTTTCCTGACAGAGGCTAGAATGGCAGCTTCATCGAGTGGTTTGATTGTATGGATATTGATGATTTCGGCTTTGATGCCCTGTTCTTCTAAGATTTCGCAGGCTACCAATGCTTCCCAAACCAGATGCCCCGTAGCAAAAATACTTACGTGCTTGCCCTCGCCGAGGGTAATGGCTTTACCAATTTCAAAAGGCATATCTTCAGGTATAAAAATAGGCACTTTGGGTCTGCCGAAGCGTAGATATACAGGGCCTTCGTATTCGGCAATGGCAAGTGTAGCGGCTTTGGTCTGGTTATAGTCGCAAGGGTTGATGACTGTAAAATGTGGTAGCATCTTCATCATTCCTAGGTCTTCCAAAATCTGATGCGTAGCTCCATCTTCGCCCAAGGTAAGTCCAGCATGAGAGGCGCATATTTTTACATTCTTACCTGAGTAAGCAATAGATTGTCTTATTTGGTCATAGACACGACCCGTTGAGAAGTTGGCAAAAGTACCAGTAAAAGGTATTTTACCTCCAATGGTAAGCCCAGCGGCAATACCCATCATGTTTGCCTCAGCGATGCCTACCTGAAAGAAACGTTCAGGAAAAGCCTCTTGAAAAGCATTCATTTTCAGTGAGCCTATCAAATCAGCACACAATGCCACAACCTGGTTGTTTTTTTGTCCTGCCTCTAACAGCCCTACCCCAAATCCAGAGCGGGTATCTTGCTTGCCCAATACTTCGTATTTTTTCATATTTTTTTGAAAGTATTTTTATAATCCTCAAAGTTAAGCAAGTAATTAAGAATTACCAATCAAGTAAGTTGATAAAAACGAAGGTCTGAGAATCAAATTAATCTTGTTCATCAATAGGAGGGTTTTTATGTACTTTGACAGTGATAGAAAGAAAAGTATGCGAATCATCTATTTGTCGGGGTTCCATTTGAAGAGGTAGCCTCGAGGTGAGGGCTACTTGTATCAGCCCGATGCCTGCGCCTTTGCTACGCGCTTTTTGGGGAGCTTTGCGTTGCGTCCGTTTGTGTTGTCTGAGTTCTTCGCGGTCTAGCGAGTTGATGAGGGCACAATCATCAAGCATTCCTTGTACATACTGGTTTTCTATCAGATTGCCACAAGCAAAGATATAAAACTCATCACTTTGCGTAAGTAAGATAGTACCTATGCTGTCTTGCCGCTTATTAATGTTAATTTTTTCGGAAGAGTAATAGAGAATATTTTGGGCAAGCTCCATGTAAATTGCAAATATTTTACGGCTTATTTGCACATCATGGCTAAACTTAGCCCGAATGTCTTTGCTAATTTCACGCAGGATAATATCCGACACGGGGCCACGATAGCAAATCATCACGTTGGGCTGTGCAGTGATTTTATAATACTCAAACAAACTAAATGACTCTCCCATAATTGCAAAGTTTAACTAAATTTTGCAATTATTTACTACAAATAAGTAAATAAGTTTTGTAAGAGGAGCTACAAAACGCATTTTTACGAAGATTTATGATATTGTTAGTTCAAAGGCGATATTGCTACCCTTATGCTGGGTGAGCTTTTTATGATGTTGGTAAAAATAATCTTAGTGTAGAAATTTCCGTGCTGGATAAAAGATAAAAATTTGACCCAAATATTATCCTGAAAATTAAGTTTTAATACAGAATTACTGTGTTTGTATTCTGTTAAATCAAAGAAAACTAAATATTAAAAAGAGTAATTTTAAATTCTAAGTAAATTTCTCAAATAACACGAAGATTCCTACACTACCAAAATAATCGATACATTTTTTTGTATTAAAACCCTACTGTTTATGGATTTAAAGAAAACATAATCCAATTTATTTGGAATTGGTACGAAAAATCCCTTATTTTAAGAATTATTAATTTTTTAATAAAAAAAACAAAATATTTTAAATTATGAGTAATTCTAATTACAAAATTATTTTACCAGAGGTCCAACAAGCATTAGACCAAGATGAAGAATGGATAACCGTAGATTTTGGGACACATCAAGAGAAAGTACGCTTTCATGATTATGACAGAATTTATCAGATAGAAGGGCTGTATGAAAAGATTTTTTATGAAGAATTGAAGTGTGAATCGCCTAGAGTACTCAGTGAAATGCTTTGCAATGCAGTAGAAGAAGAACAAGAAGAACTCAAAGAACTAAGAATACTTGACTTTGGCGCAGGCAATGGCATGGTGGGCGAACGCCTCAACGAATTTAATCCTGAACTTATCATAGGCGTAGATATTTTAGAAGAAGCAAAAATGGCACAGCAACGTGACAGGGCAGAAATCTATGATGCTTACCACGTACTTGACATGGGAAAGCTAGAGGATACCAAAGCCGAACAGCTCAAAGCCTATGATTTCAATACGCTTATCACCGTTGCTGCATTGGGCTTTGATGATATTCCGCCGCAAAGCCTGATTAATTCTTTTAACTTGATAGAAGACAACGGCTGGTTTGCTTTCAATATTCGTGATAAATTTCTAACACAAAAAGACAACACAGGCTTTGGCGCAGTGATAGATTGGCTCAGTGAAGAACACTTGGTCATTAAAGATGAAAAAAAATACCGACATAGGTATTCTGTAGCAGGTGAGCCACTAGAGTACATCGCTTTTGTGGGCAAAAAACTGCAAGACATCGAGCCGTAGCCAAGGCATTAAGCCAATAATCAGTAGGTAATAGGTAAGTAGTCAAAAAAAAGTGGTTTGTAAAGATACAAGCCACTTTTTTATTATCTCAATTCAAAAAGATGAAGGCACTAAAAATACTAAACTGACTTTTTAGCTAAGTAAAAATCAACTTTCTCGCACGAAGTATCAGCTATTCTAGCGTCCATTTCTATAAGTGTTTTAGGTGGAGGCACAATTACCTTATCGCCCGGCTTCCAGTCAAGAGGCATAGCTACCTTATGCTCGTCAGAAAACTGGAGTGCTTGCAAAGCACGAACAATCTCGTCCATATTTCTACCTACATTGAGTGGATAGTACATAATCAGTCTGATTTTCTTAGACGGGTCAATAAAAAATACCGCCCTCACTGCCGCTGTTTCACTCTCATTGGGCTGCAGCATACCATAGAGCTTAGATACCTTCATGTCTATATCAGCAATGATAGGAAATTTAAAATATACACCTGTTTTTTCTCTGACATTATTGACCCAAGCTAAGTGAGAGTGAATACTATCGATACTCAAACCGATTAGTTCGGTATTCATTGCTTCAAACTCTGCTTGCCTTTCTGCAAAACCACTCATCTCGGTAGTACAAACAGGGGTAAAGTCAGCAGGGTGAGAAAACATCACTATCCAGCGGTCTTTGGCAAATTCTGAAAATTTCATTTTGCCCGTAGTGGTTACTGCCTCAAAATCGGGGGCTTGGTCGCCTATGCGTGGCATTGGGGTCTGTGGTTCTGGTACTGTTTCCATGTTCAATTAAATTAGTTAGTGAATTAATATATAAACAAATTATTATACAAATATATATTAATGCATTGAGCTATACCAACTGATAATGTCTATAAGGCTATAGCTACAAGTAATAAGTGCCTTTAAAGCTAAGCAAGGCAAGAAGTAAAGCAGCCATTCGTAAATCTTTTGGTTGTCTGACAGTTTTTGTGGAAATCTGTAGCAGTGGACTTCTAGTTCGCTGGCATTTATGTTCTAAAGTATTTAGCTCATCTTACCGCACACAATCACAAAAAATTGTCAAAGAATCAATCTTTTTTTAAGATTGTCTTTTGGTGCTTCGTTTCTTGGTTTTTTTAACTACCTTTTAACAGCCTGCGGCAAAAAAGGAAGTTAACTTTGGGCTGTATTTTTATTTTTTCAACTTTTTGAATTTACCTTTAAGATGATGCAACTGCAAACAATTCCATTTGCCAAGACCCATGCCTTTTCTTCACTTTTTCTGGACTACACTCATCAGATGGCTCATTTATCAGATTTTTATCATCTTTTTCCCACATTAGCAGCTTTTAAGACACAAATCCAGCAAAAACAAACTTTTTTCAAAGGCTCAGTTTGGAGAGATAGCCTCGCAGCAGCACTCACAGCACAGTATCAAGGCATGGAAAATGCACCTATTCAGCAAATCAATTCTCTGAGAGAAGAAAATACGTTCACAGTTACTACAGGGCATCAGCTCAATATTTTTACAGGGCCGCTCTATTTTATTTATAAAATTATCACTTGTATCAGGCTGGCACAAAGCCTCAAAGAAAAGTATTCAGGTTATAATTTTGTGCCTATTTATTGGATGGCAAGCGAAGACCACGATTTCGAGGAAATCAATCATTTTCATTTGTTTGGCAAGCGTTATGAATGGAAAACTACGCAGACGGGTGCAGTTGGAAAGTTTGATACTTTGGGCTTTGAAGAGATTTTTGAGCAAATCAAAGAACTGCCTGAGATGTTTAAAGGCGCTTACAACGCAAAGCATACCCTAAGTGAAGCAACGCGCTATTTGGTACACCAGCTTTTTAAAGATACTAATTTAGTTTGCATTGATGCCGATGATGCTACCTTGAAGCAAGGCTTCAAAAGCTATATAGAAACTGATATTTTTGAACACCACGCCAACCAACAAATCAACCAATATTCAGAAAAACTTGCCTCTCTGGGTTATAAAACACAGATTTATCCTAGAGAAATTAATTTCTTTTATCTTGAAAATGGTATCAGAGAACGCATCGTGGCAGAGGAGGGTACTTTTAAGGTACTTAATACTGCGCTCGAGTTTGATGAAGCTACACTTAGGCAACTCATAGCCAAGCACCCTGAGCGATTTAGCCCCAATGTAGCAATGCGTCCTCTTTACCAAGAGGTAATATTACCCAACCTTGCCTACATAGGAGGACCTGGCGAACTGGCTTACTGGCTGCAGCTTAAAGGTGTTTTTGAGCATTATGAAGTCCCCTTTCCAGTGCTTATGCCGCGCAATTTTGCAATGATAGTTAATAAAAACAACCATCAGAAACTAGCCAAACTAGGCCTAGATTATGAGGCCATTTTTCAGGATTTGCCTACACTCAAAAAGCAGTGGCTACTTAAAAATGCAACCACTGAAATTAGTCTTGAAGAAGAAAAAAAACAGCTATGGACTGTATTTGAGGCAATAAAGCAAAAAGCTTTACAAGCAGATAAAACCTTGGAGGGTTTTGTAGGGGCGGAGTATAATAAGTTGTTAAAGTCTGTTGAAAATATAGAAAAGCGCCTTAAAAAATCAGAGGAACAAAAAAGTAATACCCAAATACAACAATTAGAAAATTTAAAAGAAAAGCTCTTTCCGTATGGTAGTTTGCAAGAAAGGAAAGAGAATATTTTGAGTTTTATGATTAATGAGCCAGATTTTATTGATAAGATTAGTGCTCGCTTTGACCCTTTCTGCCTCGAGATGTACATCTTTGCCGAAGTACTTACTTAACCCTTTTTGAGCATTTACCGTAAAAAATACAATTAAATTGGTAGGCTATTTGTTAAGTTAAAGATAAACCTATTCATTTGCTCTTTAAATAAAAAAAAATTAGTTTTGACTTAATTTAAGAAATGATAATTTAAAAATACCAATTGCGTTATAGTACTTAGTTATACGGCATCATTTTGTTATAACCTATTTTCATAAAAAAAAAATTATGATAGTTTTAAACTTTATTCTAGCTTTATTCCTTACTTTCACCAGCCCTAATACTACTGACATCAAAGACTCAGAAGAAACAGTAGTGAGCTGCGACACCAAAAAGTTCAAGGAAGATTGCACAAGTAAAATCCCACAAGGATACACTTTTTTGAAGAGTTACTCTGTTGATGGTAAAGGAGGCGCACAAAAGCAGGTTTCTTACTCTTACATTTTTAGTAAAAATACTTCGTATTTGATGATTCTTGCCAATAGCCACCCCCAAAATAAAGGCTTCATGGTAGAGCTATACGACTCAAACCGCCGCAAATTAGCCTCTAGCTACTTGCCCGCAAGTGGAAGTCGCCCTGCAAAATACTACCCCGCTTTGGCTTATCAATGCCAAGCTACTGGAATTTATCACTTAGTGTTTAAATTTCAAGATACCAACGATTTTTGTGCAGGCAGCGTACTGGCGTTTAAGCGATAAAATTCTACATAGCATAAATACGCCTCAAAAGCATCTTAATCTCTTAAAGGGAATTAAGATGCTTTTTTTTATGGAAGTGTTGCTAGCCTTTTTACTTCATAATTTTAGTGCTTACAAAAAGAAAAACCGATTCTTTGACAATTTTTGTGATTGTGTGCGATAAGATGAGCTAAATACTGTTTAGAACATAGATGCCAGCGGACTGGAAGTCTGCTGCTACAGATTTCCGCAAAAATTGTCAGAGAATCACATAATTTGATTAGTTTTACAATAAAAAACTGAGT
>CAYZQI010000160.1:0-10863 GCA_964480455.1 uncultured Cytophagaceae bacterium | reverse complement strand
TGAGGTCTTGGGTCAAGATTTCATTGGTGAAGTGGTCGTATTCGTCTATGATGAGATATACATTGACATCTACTACCTGACAGGCTGTTAGCAATGCTTTGATAATTTCTGAGGCAGTTTCTCTGGATAATATGTATGTATTGCTTGCCTCATCAAACAATCTGTACTTTCCTATAAATAGTCTGGCGTATTCACTCACTGTTTGGTTAAAACTTTTCTCGGCGTGTGCTGCATCACGGGTATCAATCGCTGAGAAATCAAATTTCAAGATGTGGTATTGATTGGCAATGCTCGTAGGATTTTTGCCAATGTAGTAATTGCCAAAAAGTGTATCAAATTTGTCTTTGTACTCTATGCCGTAGTAATGCTCTAAGATAGACACAAACAAACTTTTGCCCATACGGCGGGGGCGTAGGAAAGAAATAAATTTACTATTCCAATCTTCTAAAAGCTCTAGGTATTCTGTTTTATCTACAAAATAATATCCTTGCTCAGGAATACTCCCAAAATGACTAATGCCGTAAGAAAATTTTATCTTTGTTTTCATTTGCTAAATCTATATTGACCCTAAACAAAGATATAAAAAAATCCTTACTTCTTCAAGTTTCAACAGAAGAGATGATTTGCATACAGAAGTGGTAAATTGTGAATCAACAAAAAAAGCCAATACTTTATAGGTACTGACTTTTATATCTGAGGCATAAAAACTGCTCTTACTGCTCGTTGCTCTCGCCTTGTTTTATATCATTATTTTCTACTCCTTTGCGTGTGCGGCGTGTACGTCCATTGCTTCCATTTTGACCAAATTTGTATTCAAAACCGACACGTATTGACCTGTTGAAGATACTACGTACATCAGTGGTTTGGAAGTTAGTATCAGCAAAAGTAGAACGAAGTTTTAGCGACCTCGCAAAAGGGTTACTAACACCAAGAGTGATAGCACCCTTGTCTTTAAAAATTTCTTTCTTAACGCCCAGTGTGTAGAAATTAAATGCTCCTCGCAGCCCTTGTAACTGAACACGACGAGAGCGGAAGAAACCGAAAGCTTGCGCGCTCCAACCTTTACCAAACTGATATGAAGCATTGGCATTGAGGTCAAAAGCTACATTAGCATTAGGATTTTCAAATTGCGGTGAGTCAAAGTTTACAAAATAGTAATTGAAATTACCACTGATGCGTAGCTTTTTGTTAGGGGTATAAGAGCCAAATATGCTAAAACCAATACGGTCATTGCGGGCAATGTTATCAAAAGTAGTAATAGAAACGCCATTGTCATCTATGAACTTTACGGAGGTGATTACATCAGTAGTTTGCTGCCAATAAAGTGAGGTATTGATAGAGAATTTTTGTTTGAACAAGCTGTAAGACAGTTCATAATTATTGGTGAGTTCGGGAAGTAGCTCTGGATTGCCAAAAGAAATATTGAGCGAATCAGCATAATTTACAAATGGATTTAAGAAGAAGATAGAAGGGCGTTGAATACGGCGGTTGTAACTTACTTTTACTTTGCTTCCACCCTTAAAATCTTTGGAGATTACTACACTCGGAATCCAATTATCATATACTTGATTAAAGCCTGTTTCGTCTGTAATAAAGTTTCCAGCAATATCAGTGCTTTCATAGCGAATACCCGCCTGAAAGCCCCATTTATCGGGTGTAATGTATCGGAGGTTAAGATAACCCGCCCACACATCTTGGTCATAGGTAAATTCATTAGAACGCCCTGGTACTAGCACAAAATCTTGCGTATCATTATCAAAATTAAAAAACTCAAAATTACTTCCTACATTTCGCACAATACCCTTTGCACCAGTTTCTAACTGAAAGAAGTCATTGAAAGGGTGTGTATAGTCTAATTGGAGAGTCATTTCTTCATTAAGGCTCTGGTTATCACTTTTTTCACGAAGTGTAAGCACATTCTGTCCATCAAACTGATTCACATTAAAATCTTGTACGCCCATTCCACGACTGTAGAGCGAAAGTATGCTCAACTCTTGTTTAGGCTTATTGAAAGTCTTGGTGTAATCAAGGTTCACATCAACCGTGTTAAAGTTATTGCGGTTATCAAAGTCACGTGTAAAAATATTGTTACTTGTTTCGGTGGTAAAGTCAGAAGACAGCAGATTGTCCTGTTCGCGCATGCGGTAGCCTATTCTCACTCCCCCCGTAAGTACATTTTTATCGTTGATATCATAATCAAAACCTAGCTGCGTATTGCCAAATAATCCAAAAGACCTTCCCTCATTGAATTGATCGATTTGGCTTAGTAGTTCGCCATTGTCTGCAAAATTGCTACGCAAAGTACTTTGCTCAAAAGGGGCATAATAAGCGCGCCCATTGCTGCTGAGTGCTATTCCAAACCTTTTCCAGCGATAGTTTAGATTTCCTGAGGCATTACTTCCTCGGTTGCCAGCATTAAGGTTGATGTTGCCACTTAGGCCACGTAAGGTATTCTTTTTGGTGATGATATTGATAATACCTGCTGTGCCTTCTGCATCATACTTAGCAGAGGGGCTCGTGATTACTTCTATGCTTTTAATCATCTCTGCCGGAATTTGCTTGAGTGCATCTGCCACACTTCCTGCCATAATTGAAGAAGGTTTGCCATTGATAAGCACACGTATATTTTCGCTGCCGCGCATCTGTACGTTGCCATCTAAATCAACGGAAAGCATAGGCACTTTGCGAAGTACATCTGAGGCATCACCGCCACTGTTGGTAAGATCTTGGTCGGCATTATAGACGATTCTATCTATTTTGTCCTCCACTAAATCTCTTTGCTGCTCTACTACAATTTCATCAAGCATTTTAATATCTGCTTTGAGTTTTACTTGGCCTAGGTCTATGTTAGTCTTACCATTGGAAGATAGCGGGTTAATAATAAAAGTTTCATAACTTACAAAAGTAAACGCCAGTTTAAAATCACCTGCGGCTACATTGTTGAGTATAAATTTTCCTTTGTCGTTGGTGATTGTACCATCTAAGGGCTTGTTATTGTCGCGATTTACAAGCGAAACACTGGCAAACTCAATGGGTTCTCCTGTGCTTTCATCTATGACCGTACCCGTGATTTTGGTATTGCCTTTGGGAGTGCTGTTATTGAAAGTTCCTGGAATTTGTTTGGTAGGCTGTTGGGCAAATAATGTAAAAGGGAAGAGAAGAAATAAAATGATATATTGTTTTTTCATGAATATTGGTAATTTTATAAATTTTTGATAACGCAAAAATAGCTCTGAGTACTTCTTTGTTATCTTACTGAAGTGTTAAAGAAATTGAGATGTAAGTTTTGAGGCTTTGTTTAACGTTGTCTTTACACTTTTGAAGGAGATGTTAAGAAAATAAATTTCTCACTTTGTTGAACCACTTAAATTTTCATTGCTAGGTTTTTGATAAATGCCTTGCAATCTTTATTTTGGCTCTATTAAAAAAATAAATGATGAAAAGATACACCTGCACTTTTGGTTTTGTACTAGCTCTGGTATTTACCTATCATAATTTAGCTGCACAAGTCCCTTCCAACCCACTTGGACTGAACCCATTTTCGCTCAAATGGTCACAAATAGATACTGACCTTGTGCAGGTAGTTTTCCCGAGAGGTTTAGAAAAAACAGGGCAGCGCGTTGCCAACCTTATCCATGCCATTAGTGATAGTGCTTATCGCTCTGTGGGGAGTAAATCAGAAAAGATTAGTATTTTTCTTCAAAATCAAACTACTTTGCCCAATGGCTTTGTAACTGTAGGGCCTTATCGTTCTGAGTTTTTTGTAACCCCTCCACAATTTGGCAACAATGGGGCAGCCAATTGGATAGACCTGCTCACTATCCACGAATACCGACACGTACAGCAATTCAATAACTCTATGTATGGCATTACCAAGCTGGCAAGGCGTGTGTTAGGCTCTTGGACTTGGGGCGGCTTTACGGGTACTGCCCTGCCCCGCTGGTATTTTGAGGGAGATGCCGTAGGTACAGAAACCGCCCTCAGCAGTGGAGGGAGGGGCAGGCTTCCCGAATTTGACATGGAGTACAAAGCCTTGATAATGAACAATATCAACTATGGCTATGAAAAGGCAGCGGCAGGCTCTTTCAAAGATTTTGTGCCTGATTTTTATAGCTTAGGCTACTATATGACTACCCACGCCCGCCGAGAGTTTGGGGCTGATGTTTGGGAAAAAACCATTCGTGATGCCGTTAAATACAAAGGATTGTTTTTTCCACTTAGCAGAAATTTAAAAAAACATACAGGGCTTCGTACTCCACAGCTTTACCGTGCTACCCGTACCGATATAGACAGTATGTGGAAAGCACAAGATGCTTTACTTACTTATAAAGAAGGCGAAAAATTTAATCGCACAAAAAAGACAACCATTACCGACTACAAAAACCCCCAGTTTTTGCCCGATGGCTCTGTTGTAGTAGAGAAAAGTAGCTATGCACAGATTAGGACATTTTATAGAATATACCCTGATGGAAGAGAAGAGCGACTTGCCAATCCAGGCATTAATAGCAACAGAAATGCAACGCTCTCTGTAATGGGTGATTTACTGTGCTGGTCGGAGCTAGGCTATGGAGCAAGGTGGGGATACCAGAATTTTTCTAACATCAAAACTTATCACATAGCTACCCATCAAAAAAATAAACTCACTGCACAAGGTAGGTTCTTTGCCCCTGCCCTCAATCCAAAAGTAAGCCAAGTAGTTGCCGTAGAGATTACCGAAGACTTACAATACAACTTAGTGATACTAGACCTCAATTCAGGAGAATTAGTCAAAAAATTGCCTAATCCTGAAAATCATTTTATTACTTTTCCACGCTTTACTGATGATGGCAAGTACATTGTTTATGTAGCACAGCAAGAAGAAGAAAATTGGCTTGCCAAAATCAATATCAGTACAGATGAAATAAACGAACTGACTGCCCCTACACAATACCAAATCAGTAATCCCTACCCCAAGGGAGCGTATGTCTATTTCTCGGGGGCGCATACAGGCATTAATAATATATTTGCCCTAAAGTTGAATGAAGAAAATAGCCCTATTTTTCAGATTACCTCTGTTAAGTTGGGGGCTTTTCAGCCTGCGGTTTCTTCTGATGGCAAAAAACTGGTGTATAGTAATTTTACAGCACAAGGCTATGACCTACATCTTATGCCTCTTGAGCCCGAAACTTGGCAAGTCTATGACGAAACCAAGTCCTCGCCAAGTGCGATTACTTACTATCAGCCACTTGTAGCTCAAGAGTTAGGAAAGAGTATTGTAAGTAAAGCACAAACAGAGGAGTTTCCTATAAAAAAATATAACAAATGGCAAGGTATTTTCAATCCGCATAGTTTGTTACCTTTTTTCTCACCGCCTGTTTTTGGAGCGCGGATTTTGGCCGATAATAAATTCAGCACACTTTCTACTGAGCTAAGTGCTTTCTACAATAGCAATGAAAATACTACTACTTTTGGTGTGGACTTGACTTATGCAGAGTTATACCCTGTCATCAATGCAGGCTTTAGAAGTGGCGAGCGAGAGCGTTCTTACACTAATTTTGTACCTGCCAACGATACTACCGTCAGATTCACACTCTTCAATGAGCAATGGCGTGAAAACAATGCCTTCATCGGCCTTGGGCTTCCTATTAATTTTTCGCAAGGCACTTTCTTTAACCGCCTCAACCTCAATGCAAGCTATCATTTTTTGAGCCTAGAATCACGCAATCAATTTACAGAGGAAGATAATTTTGCTTTAGATATTTTTCCTGTCAATCCCAATCGCTTTCGTAGTCTTTATACTGATGTCATTCAAAGTCAGCAATTACAAGCCTTAGATGTGCGCTTTAGGCTGAGTATGCTGCAATCTGTGGCACTCCAAAACTTATTACCACGCTGGGGGCTAGTTTGGGACGCACGCTACCGTAGCACACTTAGCAGTGATGAACTGCAAGGAGATGTTTTTTTGAATAGGCTAGATGTGTTTATGCCTGGTATATTAAAAAATCATTCATTTTACATCAATACCCTCTACCAATCCGAGAAATTCACAGATAATTATAAGTTCAGTAATCAGTTTTTTTATCCAAGAGGCTATCGTAGTGCACCTATCAGCGACCGTATCTTCAAGATAGGTTTCAACTATGCCATGCCTATTTGGAGCCCTGATATTCCTCTGGGTTTTTTAGCATTTATCAAGCGTGTCAAGACCAATTTATTTTTTGATTGGGGGGTGTATCAGTATGACCTTGCCCCAGGTTTACTACGCCCTGTAAGCCAAGGCTTTCAACGCTCTGTGGGTTTAGAATTGACCTTTGATGTACGTTTTATCCGCTTGCTTGAGGTAGATTTGGGTGTGCGAGGGAGCTATCTGCTAGACGATAGTTCGGGAACACCCTTTACTTTTGATTTTTTGTTATTTAATATAGGGATTTAAGAAATAAGATACTACTGAATTAGCCAATAGAATAAATGTGTTACTACTGCAGGTTATTTATCTACTTTTTATGGTATATATTGCTTAAATATCAAAAAATGGTAACACCCAAGGCAACTTTATGTATCAATATTTCATCTTTTCAAAAACTCAGTCAAAGTATTGATGAACAATTCACGAAAGTAACTTATTACCATCAAACCATTACCAATATTCACGCATGCAAAACAATCCATGCTCAAATGCCTACGTCCGTTTTTTTCTTATACTTTCTTGGAGCTTTTTCTTTGTGCAGGCTACCCCTTCTTACGCCCTAAAAGTATATGGTAAGCTCACTGACCCCGCAGGCAATGCACTGCCTTTTGCCACCATAATCGTGCAAGGCACTACAAAAGGTACAAGTACTAATTTAGAAGGCTTTTATGCACTTAATCTCCCTGCGGGCAGCTACACGCTGGTCTATCAGTACATCGGCTACCAGCCACAAACTCAACAAATCAACCTTCAAAATCAGGATATAGCACTCAATGTGCAGCTACAAGAATCGCTCTTAGAGCTAGAAGCTATCACAGTACGCCCCAATGGAGAAGACCCTGCCTATGAACTCATTAGACAAGCCCAAGCCAAGCGAAAATACCATTTGGAGGAGGAATTAAAGACCTACCGCTGTAATATCTACACAAAAATATTTGAACGCTCGACCCGTAATGGAGGAACTATCAACCTATTTGGTGCCAATAAAGAAATCAAAGAGGGAGTCTTTTATCTTTCTGAAACACTTTCTCAGCTCAGTTTTGAGCAAAAAAACAAGGTACAAGAGTTGGTCATTGCTTCCAAAGTAAGCGGCGACAGTACGGGCTACAGTTATAACCGCGCCAATTGGTTAAACTTTTACAACAATCAGGCACTTTCTATGAATGGCCGCCCAATTATCTCTCCCATCGCCGAGCAGGCTATGCAGCATTATGTCTATAAATTGGAAAATATACAAGTAGAAAATGGAAAAAGAGTTTATAAAATCGCACTATTACCTAAATACAAAGGCGCGCCTATCTTTACAGGCTTTTTGTATCTTCTAGACGAGCGTTGGAATGTCCACAGTATAGATGCACATATAGCTCCTGATGTAGTAGCTGCCTTTGATTCTACCACTATTAGACAAGTTTACACACCCATTGAAGGAAAAGATGTATGGGTACCTTTTTCTCTCACCTCTTATTTTCAGCTCTACAATGGTGCAGTGCAGGCTTATTACCACGCCATCGCAACTGACTATGAAGTAAATATTGATTTGCCCAAAGCATTGTTTGGCAATGAACTGCTGTTTTATAAAGAAGATGCAGGGCAAAAAGAAGATACCTATTGGGAGGCACTCCGCCCTATTCCACTCATCAAAGAAGAAATAGAAGATTACCAAAGGCATCTCCCCAACCCAAGAACAGAGGAGACTGATGATTTTGTGGTGGAAGATGACCTTGATACAGACACACTCACAGAAGCTCCCCCCAATAAAAAACATTGGACCAGACTATTGCTTTTGGGCGATTCTTTCTCAGTAGGTAAAAAAGGTAAAATCAACTTTGACCCCATCTTCAGTATGTTAAATTTTAATACCATAGAAGGCTGGCGACTGGAGTATGGCTTTGATTTTATACACCAACCCCAGCCTACTCGAGAACTGAGCATCACACCTTTTTTTAGATATGGGTTTGCCAATGAGGCCTTTCAAACTAAGCTCCGAGTACAGTATAAATGGCAAAAACAGCCAGGGTTTTTAAAGTTAGAAGGCGGAAAGTATGTAGCACAACTAGCAGAATATGAGCTGATTAGTGAAGCACTCAATGCCCCTTACACACTTTTTGGAGGAAGTAACTACCTCAAACTTTATGAGAAGAATTTTATTATGCTGCAGTTCAACCAGGAGTGGTTCAATGGGTTGAGTACTTCTCTGGGGGCAGAATATGCCCAGCGTAGCCCAATGGTAAATAATACAGAATATACTTGGCACAACCGAGAAAATGTTTTTTATACCCCAAATGCCCCCCCCAATGCAGAACTACCTATTGCAAGTTTTGAGGCACATGAGGTTTTTGTACTCAATGCCAATGTAAGAGTTGCTTTCAGGCAAGAATATGTGATGCGTCCTACTGGTAAAAAAATAGAGCGCGTGAGAGGCCCTGAGCTGATAGTAAGCTACAAAAAAGGATTGGGCGAGTTGGATTATGACCTGATAAGGGGAAGAATTACGCAAAGTGGGCGTTTGGGACTACTTGGTAGGTTCAGGCTAATGGCAGAAGCAGGTACATTTTTGAACAATAAACAGCTATTTTTTCCTGACTTTCACCATTTTGCAGGCAATCGTACTTTTCTACTGCAAGAAGCCCAAGCTGGTAGTTTTCAATTGCTCAATTACTACCAATATTCTACACAAGATAGCTATGCACAGGCACACTTCAGCCACCGTTTTGACGGGCTGTTGATGAGTCTGATTCCGGGTGTTAGAAATCTTAAATTAGGATTAGTACTGTCAGCTAATTATCTCTACTCAGAAGCCTTGCCACATTATACAGAAGTAGGGCTAGGTATTGAAAAGGTATTGAACTTTTTTAGGATTGATGGCTATTACGCTTTTAATGATGCAGACAATCCACAATGGGGCGTTCGCCTCAAAATCGGAAGAGTCAATTAGCACTTAAAGCCTGAGATGAGCGATTATGCTATTATTTGTAACTCATTGTCAATGAATATCTCACAAAGAAAGGCTGTTCGGTGGTTACTGGCTGAAGTATGGTGCTTTATAAATTTTTTCACTTCATATCATATTGTAGCTCAAGGGATATGGAATACAAAATGGCTGTTTTATCCTAATAAAATCTTGAAAAAAATTCATCAAAATAAGCCCTTGTTCAGTCAAAAAGAGCATATACACTTAACCCTAGGACTACCTTACACTTGCTAAAACAGCACAAACAATGAGCAAATACTTGTTTCAAAACAAACAACACTAAACTTTATGGAAAAAAACGTGGTTATCGAACTTATTGAGGCAATTATGTCAAAAAGACCTCATTCAAAAGGTATTGAAATAAGAGGCAAAACGCTAGCAGAAAAACTCACAAACCTTGCAGAAGCTATTCAAGTGATAGACAAAGAAAAAAAATAAGCAAATAGCGTAGCACTTTATTTTAATCTACAAATTGAGTAATCTATAAATTTATTGATAAGAAATATGAGCAAAAAAGGAAGAGTTTTGATGGCAATGAGTGGTGGCATAGATAGCTCGCTGGCAGCAGTAATGCTTCACGAGCAGGGCTATGAGGTAATTGGCATGACCATGAAAACTTGGGATTATGCCTCCTCAGGAGGAAGCAGCAAAGAAACAGGTTGTTGTAGCCTTGATTCTATCAATGATGCACGCAATATCTCCGTACAGCTAGGTTTTCCTCATTATATTTTAGACATCAGAGAAGAATTTGGCGACTACGTGATAGACCACTTCACCAATGAATACCTAGATGGGCGCACTCCCAACCCATGTGTACTTTGCAACACACACATCAAATGGGACGCGCTGCTCAGGCGCGCCGATAAGCTGAGCTGCGATTTTATCGCCACAGGGCATTATGCCAATGTAAGAGAAGAAAATGGTAGATTTGTTATCTCTAAAGGGCTTGACCTCAACAAAGACCAATCGTATGCCCTCTGGGGAGTGTCGCAAGAAAGCCTTAGCCGCACTATCTTGCCGCTTGGCAAACTCAAAAAAACTGAAATACGCCAAATGGCTACTGAGAGAGGTTTTGTAGATTTGGTCAATAAATCAGAATCTTATGAAATTTGCTTTGTGCCTGACAATGATTACCGAGGTTTTCTGAAAAGAAGAGTAGAAGGATTGGCTCAGAAAGTAGCTGGAGGAGATTTTGTACTAGAAGATGGCACTGTGGTAGGAAAGCACGAAGGTTATCCTTTTTATACCATTGGGCAGCGCAAAGGGCTAGGCATTGCACTAGGCTATCCTGTATTTGTAACGGGCATCGACAAGAAAAACAACCGTGTAGTACTCGGGCACAAAGAAGATTTGGGTAGAAATGGCATGACTGTAAGGCAACTCACCTTGTCTAAATATACTGATTTGATAGGCAAGCCTACCGAAACCACTACCAAAGTACGCTACAACCATGATGGCGCGCACGCACGCATTGAGCAGCTTGGCAGTGATGAGATGAATGTACTTTTTCACGAATATGTAGATGCTATCGCACCAGGGCAAGCGGCTGTTTTTTATGAGGAAGATGATGTGATAGGAGGAGGCTGGATAGCAGAAAGTTTTAAATACTAAATCTCAGAAAAAACAAACAACCAATGACTATTGCTATGAAAATTTGCTCAAAATGAGCTTCTTTCTCGCAATAGTTATAGATAATATGCTATTTGATGACTCTTTCTAGGCTAAG
>CAYZQI010000159.1:0-10973 GCA_964480455.1 uncultured Cytophagaceae bacterium | reverse complement strand
CTGAAACAGACTAAAGTCTGTTTTACAGTACTGCTTCCACAAAAATTGTCAGAGAGCCTTAATTTTTAGCATCAAAGTTTTACGAAGTCCTAAAAAAGTCGTAACTTGTAGCAATATTGTACGCTAAACTATACATTTTTCAATTTTCAGCATAATAGATATGCAAAAGGTCTTTGAATTGAATATTTTTTTGATGTTCATCTTGGTTGCCTCTCCGCTAGTAGCACAAAGCTACCTAGGTATCCGCAACTCAGAACAACAAGCACTGCCTCATTTTGCTATCCAGTTCAATGGAAATCAAACCCTGCGTAGCAATGCCGAAGGAATTATTTTCCTAGAAAAAGCCATCAGTAAAGTCTATTTTAAAAAATCAAAAATAGAAATCCTCCACGAAGAGTACCTCTTACACAGCAAAGACCTCACTGCTGATACACTTTGGGTCGAAGTAGTGCGTTGCCAACTACTTAAAGGACACGTGAAAACCAAAAATAATTTCCCTTTGGCAGGGATTCGAATTTTGCTTATCCATCAAGAAAGTACACAGCCCACCGTCAGTGATGAATTTGGAAATTTTTTGCTAAGAGTTCCTAACAACAAGCCCCTTTCAAGAAATGACCTGATAGCATTTGATATAAGTCTGACGCGCTTAGACCTTGATTATGATATTCAACTCTACCCCAATGATTCTCTAGAACTTATTATAGAAAAATCACCCCAAATCGTAGAAAGCGTATGGCTACTCAATGAAGATGCGCAAGCAATGCCCAACACCACTATTTTTATTGATGGCAAGGCATACCTCTCTGATGCAGATGGAAAAGTAAAAATTACACATCCTGTTTCAGAGTTGAGTGCCTTTTATGGGCAAGCCATGCAGGTGTTGAAGCTAGAATATACTCCTCAAGATGCAGGCATGAAAGTGTATCTCTATACTCCAGACAACCCACAGCTACAATTCAAGACAGTGCACTTGGGCAATAGATGGGTAAAAAACAAAGATTAGATTAGTATAACCATCATTAATACCCGCCCTCTTTTTTACCAGAAATACTACCAAGCCATTTATTTTTGGATTTATGCTATAATTTTACTTGCATCTGTCTTATAAGTTCGATAGTTTTTTTTAATTTTGAGTGTTGAATTAAGAACCCATTTAGCTCACAATTAATAATGAGAAGCAGGGTAAATATAGTAAGATTTTTTTGTATTTTTTTGATATGTGCTTTTGCTTGCGAAGCTCCTCAAACCTCTTCCAACAATGGGCAGCTACTTGCCATTGGTTCTTATGCCCCCGCCGTCCAACTTCCCAGGCTACAATCCTCAGATAAAACCATTCAGTTACAAGACCTCAAAGGAAAATATGTGCTAATTGATTTTTGGGCCTCGTGGTGTAACCCGTGCCGAAAAGAAAGTCCTTCGCTTGTCCGTGCCTTTGAGCTATTCTCAGATAAAAATTTTACTATCCTCAGCATCTCTCTTGACCATAAGTACAATGCTTGGAAAGCTGCTGTAAAAGCCGATGGGCTATCTTGGCAAAATCACGCCTCCGACCTCAAAGGCTGGGACAACCAAGCCGCTCGCGATTATGGCATAGAAAGTATCCCTTTTAACTTACTCATAGACCCGCAGGGAAAAATTGTAGCAAAAAATATTCGTGGAGAAAATTTGATAAATACATTGGATAAAGTATTGAACCAACAAGAAAACTAACAAAATGGAGAATCAACCCATACATAAAATCTTAATAGTAGATGACGAACCTGATATTGTGGAGCTGCTTCAGTATAACCTCTCAAAAGCAGGCTACGAAGTAAGTACTGCCGAAGATGGAGAAGCAGCAGTAGAAAAAGCCCGCAAAATCATTCCTGATTTGATTTTGATGGATATAATGATGCCAAAAATGGACGGCGTAGAGGCAAGCCGTATGATTCGTGAAATTCCTGAACTTGCCGAAACCTACATCATCTTCTTGACAGCACGTGTAGAAGAATACTCAGAGGTGGCAGCCTTTAATGTAGGAGCCGATGATTATATTATCAAACCCATTAAACCTAGGGCACTAGTGAGCCGTATTGCAGCACTATTTCGTAGAGAACGCAAGCGGCAGCTCCCTCAAGAGTTTATGAGTGTGGGAGATTTGATGATAGATAAGACAAGCTACACCGTTACGCGTGGCGACGAAACCATCAATCTACCCAAAAAAGAATTTGAGCTGCTGTTCTTTCTTGCCAAATACCCTAATAAGGTATTTAGCAGAGAAGACCTCCTACAAAATATTTGGGGCGCAGATGTGTATGTATTGGCACGCACCGTAGATGTGCATATCAGAAAAGTACGTGAGAAGATTGGCGAGGGCTATATCAAAACTGTCAAAGGGGTAGGATATAAACTAGATGTTTGAGATAGAAGAAATTTTTTTGGGAGAGCTAGCTCATTGTATTAGCACGAGTGGCTACAATATTGATGTTCAGCTACCTGAGATAGCTGACAATTGACCATCAACAACTGACAATTATGTATTTTAGTTCTAAAATTGTGGCTTTTGCTTTGGCAGTTTCTATTGCAGGCATTACTACAGCATTTTTATCGCTGCTGCCCGAAGCTACTTACTTGCTGCTTTTCGTAGCTTTTGCGTTGTCTTTTTCTTCTTCTTTTCTACTGACTTATTTTGCTTTTGAGTACCTCATCATAGGTGAACTCAACGAAGCATATACTATGCTAGAAAAGCTCAAAAAAAAGGAATTTAAAATCATGAAGCGAAGCAATGGGCATGCCCTTAGTCCTATCAAGAAACTTAACTATGAGATATACTCTTATGCCTCTAAGAAACAAAAAGAAATCAACCATCTCAAAAAACTAGCTATTTATCGCAGAGAATTTTTAGCTGATGTATCGCATGAACTGAAAACCCCTATTTTTGCTGCACAAGGATTTATACATACACTCATAGACGGTGCCATAGATGATGAGGCAGTAAGGTACAAATTTTTGCATAAAGCAGCCAAAAGCTTAGACGGGCTGCAAAACCTTGTAGAAGACCTTTTCACACTTTCTAAAATGGAAGCAGGTATCTTGAAAATGAACCCCGAGATATACAATCTCTATGAGCTTGCCTACGAAACCTTTGAGCAGCTAGAAGAAAAAGCAAGCAAAAGAACCATTCAATTAAAGTTTGATAAAGGCTGCCTCAAAGAAGCATTTGTGTATGCTGACCGCCCCCGCATCAAACAAGTACTTATCAATTTGGTAGAAAATGCCATCAAATATGGCAAAGAGGGTGGAAATGTTATTTTTTATATCTCAGAACAAGCCCAAAAAATAGAGCTATCCGTAGAAGATGACGGCCCAGGCATCTCTGATGAACACCTCAATAGAATTTTTGAGCGATTCTACAGAATCGAGAAAAGCCGCGCCAAGAGCAAAGGAGGGTCGGGGCTTGGGCTTGCCATCGTGAAGCACATCATAGAAGCACACCAATCTAGGGTAGAAGTAAGCAGCAAAATGAAAAAAGGAACAAAATTTAGTTTCAAACTCGACAAACCCCAAGACAATCTTCATTTATTAACAGAAAAAAACACAAAGTCAAACAGCATGCTTTTGGCTAAAAGCTAGATTATCTATATATTGTATCAAAAATTGACTTGGGTGGGTGTTTTACAACTACCTTCCGAGCTTCAATTAATTAATTGTATTAGCTCAAATAAACATGCAAATAAAAAAAATAAAAGTCGCCATAGCAGACGACCATACTCTGTTCAGAAAGGGTATGTTTACGCTCTTAGAAAACTTCCCACAGCTAGAGATGGTCATAGAGGCAGAAGATGGGCATATTTTACTCCAAAAAATCACCAACATACAGCCTGATGTAGTACTGCTAGATATGAATATGCCTACCATGGGCGGTGCAGAAGTTATCAAACACTTGCACAACAGCTATCCTAACATCAAGATTATCATTGTTTCAATGCATGACGAAAGCGAGTTCATTTTGCAAAGCCTAGAGCTAGGCGCAAATAGCTATCTGCTCAAAAATGCCGAACCAGATGAAGTGGTAACTGCGATTGAGACAGTGGTAGATGAAGGCTTCTTTTTCAACGATTTTGTGGCAAAAGTGATGCACCAGCGCATTGCACAGACCAAAGGATATTCCGCTTCTATCTACAAGTCTATTGAACTGACCAAGCGTGAGGCGGAAGTACTAAAGCTCATCTGCCAAGAACTTTCTACCAAAGAAATCTCCGACAAGCTCTTCAGAAGTGAGCGCACCATAGAAGGACATCGACAAAACCTTATGGATAAAATAGGCGCAAAAAATGTAGCAGGGCTAGTTGTGTATGCCATCAAAAAAGGAATTTTTACTCCTTAGTACAAAAAGTTCCTATTTATAAAGTGTGGTAGTTTTTACCACTTCTGGCATTAAGTATAAAAAACACGCTTTACACGCTCACCTATACTTGTCAAAATCTCATACGGGATAGTACCTAGCTGCTCGGCAAGCAAGGCAATACTATGCTCAGGGCTAAAAATGATGACTTCATCGCCTTCTTTGGCATCTATCTCGCCTAGTTCTATCATTGTCATATCCATACATACATTGCCTATCACAGGGGCAGCAGAGCCATTAATCCAAACCTTGCCTCTGCCGCGGCTGAGTTGGCGGCTAAATCCATCTGCATACCCAATGGCAATGGTGGCAATGCGTGTATCTTGCTGAGCAACGCCCCACCTGCCATAACCTACTGTTTCCCCTTTCTTGATATGCTTGACTTGTGAGATGTGCGTCTTGAGGGTACTAATAGGCATGAGTTGTGCTTGGTGAAGCTGGTTTGCTTCTATGCCATACAAGCCAATGCCGAGCCGCACCATGTCTAGCTGTGCTCCTGGAAAGCGCACAATACCCGAGGAATTGAGTATGTGTTTTACAATACTGTAGCCTGCTACATCTTCGAGCTTCTCGGCAATCCGCCTGAAAGTTTTTATCTGTTGTCTTGAAAAGGCTTCATGCGCTACATCATCAGCCCCTGCCAAATGGCTAAATACGGAGGCTATCTGTACGTGATAAGGCATTGATTTTTCTATCAAGTCCATCAATTGAGGGATTTCCTGCTCTTCAAAGCCCAATCTATGCATGCCTGTATCTAATTTTAGGTGTATTTTATAGGTAGTATGCTTATCAGTAGCAGCTTCTTGGTAGGCATCAAGGTACTGCGCCAGTACACGAAAGCTATACACTTCCGGCTCAAGCTGGTAGGCAAATATTTTTTCCCAGCTATTCTCACCTGGATTCATTACCATAATCGGAAGCCTTACCCCCTGCTGCCTAAGGGCTACTCCTTCATCGGCATAAGCCACTGCCAAGTAATTGACTTGGTGGTGCTGCAAAAGATGAGCAACTTGTGCCAGCCCACTGCCATACGCATACGCCTTTACCATCACCATCAACTGCGTGGAGGGCTTCAAGAGGCTTCTATAAAAATTAAGGTTATGTACCAAAGCCTCTAAATTGATTTCCAAGACAGTGCCGTGGCTGTGCTGCTCCAGTTTTTTGATAATTTTCTCAAAAGCAAATTTTCTGGCTCCTTTCACCAAAATATCACTATCTCGAAGTGTTTTCCATTGATTATCTGCCAGATAGGCTTCTGTACTTTCAAAAAAATGAGTAGTAGGTAGTCTAAAAAAATCTTTGTGTGCTACAAAGGCCTTCCCGATACCTACCAAGGTATGAATTTTTTTCTCACTCAGTAGCGTGGCAAGCTGTCGGTAGAGGGTGGCTTGGGCAATCCCTGCCTCGAGTATTTCAGAGAGAATGACGACCTTACGGGAGTGCTGCCCTTGCGACTGTAAAAAATCAAGTGCTACCTGCAATCCTGCTAAATCATTATTGTATGAATCATCTATCAAAGTACATTGATTGATACCTGTTTTGAGGCTAAGGCGCATGGCTACAGCTTGTAGCGCATTGAGCTTTTGCTGGAGCACTTCGGCTGTACAGCCAAGGCAACAAGCAGCAAGCAATGCATGCGTGATATTTTCTAACGAAGCGTGGTCGTTGAGCGCAAAAGGTACTTCAAAAGTATGCAAACCTTGGTAGGCTATCTGAAGCGTGGTGCTATGCAGCCCTTTTGCCTGATAGCTCACTTGTGCGTTGGTAGTTTGTGAAATATTTGGCACAACCTGCCAGCCAACCCATTGGTGCTTTGAAGGCGAGTTAGCCAAGTATTGGTCTAGGAGGGGATTGCCTTTTTTGTAAAAAACAGTTTTACACTCTTTAAAAAGGGCTAACTTTTCTAAAAGTTTTTCTTCTCTATTCTCAAATCCCTCATCATGGGCTGTGCCGAGGTTGGTAAATATGCCCAATGTTGGCTGAATCATTTTTTGAAGATTTTTCATTTCTCCTTTCTGTGAGATACCTGCCTCAAACACGCCCAAGGTATGCCAAGGCTGCATTTCCCAAAGTGATAGCGGTACGCCCACTTGTGAGTTAAAGCTTTTAGGACTTTTGACCACACAAAACTTATCTAAGAGCAAGTGCGCCAGCCATTCTTTGACAATGGTCTTGCCGTTGCTGCCTGTAATGGCAAGTACAGGATAGCGAAACTGTGCGCGATGCTGTGCGGCAAGAGCTTGCAAACTTTGGTGGGTATCTTTTACGCACAGAATATTCGCCAAAGGCATTTGCTGCACTACAGTATCGTCAATTTCTGATACCACCAAGTTACGAACGCCTTGCTGATAGACTGCTTGGAGGTAGTTGTGTCCATTATGTACTGCCCCCTTGAGTGCAAAAAAAAGTGCCTGAGAGGTAAAGGCGAGTTTTCTGCTATCCAAAAGCAAGTGCGTAATGATTGCCTCAGGTTGAGGGGCTTGTATGATTTCTCCGTCTAAGAAAGTACTAATTTTTTGAAATGAATACACTTTAAGTGATGGTTTAAAAATAAAGTAAGGTAAAGGTAAAAAATAATTTTATCGCTTTTACTTTCTAAATTACTGATAATGAGAGAATTAAAAAAAAGCATAAGTAACAACTCATATTTTATACTTTCCGAAGCAGCAAATAATTGCGAGTTATTCTAACAAGTAAAACTTTTTATATTTGGCTTTCATCATTCATTGAAAGCAGTGCTTGTTCAATAAGTTTGGCTTCGTTGAGTAAAATAATCAGTTGTTTATCTATTTTGATAATGCCCTGCAGATATTGATTTACCTCTGAGGCTGCAAAACTAAGGTTCGCATTTTGGTCTATCTGTTGAAGAGGCAAGTTGAGTGTATTGGGTAAATCTTTGATAAACAGACCTACTTTTGCTTTGGGGTGATTGAGTACTAGCACAAAAGTTTTTTGTACATTACTCGGCACTACCTCGCTGAGGTCAAAGCGTTTCACTAGGCCTAGCATAGCATATAATGCTCCCCTAATATTGGTAAGCCCAAGTACATAGGCTGGAGCAAGGAGTGCAGGTGTTGGAATTACCTCTTTGATGGCTTCAATAGGGAGGGCATAAATTTGAGCACCTATAGGAAAAGTGATGATACGGATTTCCTTGTTTTCTTGAGTTGGCATATTTTTTTGTCTTTGATGAGCAGTTTCAGACATATTTTGAACCAAATTATGATAATTTTGGTACTTTTGCAACTTCAGCGATAATTCTGTAGTGGGGTTATGCAAAAAGTATTTTGAGTAAAATTTTATAGGGTTATTAGAAAAAGCAATTTGCAGAAGCCTGCTTAATTCTCACTCCATAGTCCATAGCTTGCAACCTATGGGCTATGGAGTGAGAAAAACACTTTTAACTCAAAATAATATTTGGCACTGTTTGACTTTTTACACAACTCCGTACTAGCCACTCAAACAGACTAAAGTCTGTTTTAAGGTGCTGCTTCCACAAAAATTGTCAGAGAACCAAGTTCACGGTAGCTAATACCTCATTTTATTTTTCAAACTATACTAAAATATGACTTTTTTTGAATACTTAGAACTGAGCTGGCAGCAAGATACTTTCATTAAACTTACGCTGAGTGCATACAAAGGTAGCGAGCTTACACTCAAAAATATCTACCTAAAAAAAATATACCTCAAAAAGAAACCTTGCCTTAGTTTCACTTTTAGGTATCAAACACATGACCTCACCAAAAATTACAGCCTGGCAGAAGCAAAAATACAACTCAAAGAGTGGATTGGTTTTGAGGGCTTTAGGGTTATTAATTTGTTTACAATCAAGGCTGACTATGTGTGGACTTACCAGTCGATTCAAAAAATAAAATTTCGTGAAATGCCCCCTAGCCAACAACAGCTACCCAATGCTAACCACGACAAAATCAAGCAAAAACACATCAAATCCGAAGACAAACCCTATCTACACGCATTAGGTATCACTGATGCACAAGGCAAAGTCTATAAAAATGCCCAAAACAAATACAAGCAAATCAACCATTACATTGAGCTTTTACGCCCGCTCATTGCCGAACTTGATAAAAAACCCCTCACTAAAATCTACGACATGGGCGCAGGCAAGGGCTATCTTACTTTTGCACTCTATGATTATCTAACACAAACCTTAGGCATCAATGCCGAACTTACAGGGGTAGAGTTTAGGGAAGACTTGGTAGCACTAGGCAATCAAATAGCGCAAGATACAGGCTTCCAGCAGCTACACTTTGGGCAAGGTATTATCGAGAACTATCCCATTGAAGAAGCGCATATACTGATAGCACTCCATGCTTGCGATACTGCCACAGATGAAGCAATTTACAGGGGCATACAAGCCCAGGCTAATTTGATAGTAGTAGCACCCTGCTGTCATAAGCAAATCAGAAAAGAAATGGAAAAAAATCCACAAAACAATGAGTTGGATTTTTTGCTGAAATACGGTATCTTTTTAGAGCGGCAAGCCGAAATGCTCACTGATGCCCTGCGTGTGCTGCTGCTCAACTACTACGGCTACAAAACCAAAGTTCTTGAGTTTATCTCAGATGCACATACTCCTAAAAATGTGATGCTGATAGCTTCCAAAAAAGAACTTCCTACACAAAGCACTCAACAAGCCATTTTAGAAAAAATACAAACTACTTGCACACACTTTGGCATTGGACATCATCATTTGCAAAAACTTTTAGGCTTGTGTTAGCTTGATGTTAGAACATTTTTTTAAATTAATTGAGCATAAAGATAAAACTAAGCTAATTTTTACGTTGAACAATGGTAATACTACACAATATTAAAAAAATTATATGAAAAATCTTATTTTACTGATTTTATTCCTTCTGCCTAGTCTCTCAATAAGCCAAACTATTCGAGAGTTTTATGATTTGTTTGAGCATAGCAACTACAAATCGCTTGAAAATACAGAGACCAATCAAGTTTTGATTGATGAAGCCAATGCCTTTATTCAAATTAGCAATCCTCAAACGCCTGTTGATATGGTTCGTTTTAAATGTTTTACGGATAGCAATGGGGGTAAAATTTTTGGCTTTCAGTATGTAAGTGCTATCATAGATTCCTCGTTGGCAGTGCCGAGGGCTGAGTTTTATACCTACCTAAATGATGAATGGCAAGAAATAACCAACCAAATATGCCCCCAGCTTACAATGGTAGATTTTTGGGGCAAAAGCACTTTGCCCGATAAGGTATTGCAAGAATATAACCTCGAGCTGGTCATGCCTCAGCAAGGTAATACTATCTTAGCAAAAAGCACTCCTGCGCATGATGTCCAGTTTCCCTATAGTAACATGCCCGAAGGCTATTTAGAAACATTTAAGAAAGCAAAATTCAAAAATATTGCACTCAATTGGAATGAGAAAAAAGGTGTTTTTGAGATTGGCAATAAATATTGACCCTCTTACAGTTTTTTGTAAAAGGAAAGTGAAAGAAGGATAGATTTAGGGCTATTCAAAGAGTAGAAGCTGGCGCATTGACTGCTCATCTCTATGGGTTTCTACAGCGGTTGTAATAAATAGATAAAGAGCCAATAGACAATGGGTGTTAGCACTGCTTTCAACTCCTTATTTAACGAAAAGTGGGCAGTCGCTCTAACCTTACGACTGCCCTGTTGAACTCAACGGGAATCGAACCCATGACCCTCAGCGTGGGAGGCTGATGTTCTACCAACTGAACTATAAGCTCGTTTTGCCCTGTGCTATACAAGGCGGTTTCACCTTCTCAATTACCAAACATCTCTGTATAACATCCCGCCCTTGCTCTGCCACTGAGCTACACCTGCAAGTATATTATGAGAAAAAATGGTGCAGGTGAAGGGGATCGAACCCTTGCACTAGGCTTTCAGAAATATATAGTAACTTTCAAAAGTTTTTTAGATTAAGACTACAGAGCGAAACACTGAAGCTCATGGGCATCTTACCATATCCTACAAATAGGTAGATGCACTGCATTTACAAAAAGGCTCAATCTTAGACTAGCTCTGGAAGCAAATATAATGATTTTTTTGACTTCTCTACCTTTTTTGGAGCACTCTTTTATGAAACATGAAAATAATTAGTTCTTTGGCAACTACACCTCATCTATTTAGATTTGATTTATTGAAGTGAATATAACAGACACTAAAAATTTATTAGAGCTTTATTGTCTAAATGAATTATGAATGCGCTAAATTACTCAGTGGATAAATCTATTTTTGAATAAGGGAAAAGCTGGCTCTAGCTTCAGAAAGGCCGTATTTTGTACCAAGGTAACCATACGTATCCCATCAGCTTATTCCTCTTTTTTCGTATCTTTGCTTAATAAAAAAACTGAAATACTATGATAAAACGCTTCAATATCACAGGCTCTTGCAATAGCAATGAACATTATATGATGGACGACAGCCGCCGTTTTGCAGGTATCTTACGAATGGTAGAGTTTGGAGATTATTTCGTCATCAACCGACCACGGCAGTATGGGAAGACTACGATGCTCTTTCTTATATTAGCAACCTTACAACAAGATGAAAACTATCTTCCAATTTTGATGAGTTTTCAGGGGA
>CAYZQI010000158.1:0-10977 GCA_964480455.1 uncultured Cytophagaceae bacterium | reverse complement strand
GTGTTTTTGATATTGATTAGCTATCAAATCCACAACTTGAATTACGCACACAATACGTTTATTTTTCCTTAAAATACATCAAACATTGTATCTTATTGATGAATTTACAGTTATTTCTTATAAAGGGAGCTTTTTATTATCTGTATCCTTCGGCTTGTAGGTTAAATAGTTCTGCGTATAAGCTCTGCTTTTCCAAGAGTTCTTCGTGCGAACCAAGTTCTACCATTTGCCCTTGCTTTAGCACCAAAATACGGTCGGCAATTCTGACAGTAGAGAATCGGTGCGAAATCAAGACGGCTGTTTTGCCTTTGGTGAGTTCAGTGAAACGTTCAAAAACCTCATATTCTGCACGGGCATCAAGTGCTGCTGTAGGTTCGTCTAAGATGATGAGCTGTGCATCACGCATATAAGCACGCCCTAGGGCTACTTTTTGCCACTCCCCTCCGGAGAGGTCAGTGCAGCCCAAGAACTTACGCCCGAGCATTTGATTATATTTTTCGGGTAGTTTGTCTATTACGTTGTGTGCCAAGCTTTGCTGTGCAGCTTCATAGATTTTCCCAGCTTCTTCTTGCCAGTCAATCCTTCCAATGGCTATGTTGGTTTTTGCCTGAAACTGAAAGCGCACAAAATCTTGAAAAATAACGCCTACGGCTTGTCTATATTCTTCTAGCTTAAACTGACGCACATCTATTCCGTCAAGCAAAATCCTGCCTTCATCAGGCTCATAAAGCCTTGCTAAGAGTTTGGTGAGTGTAGTTTTGCCTGCGCCATTCTCGCCTACAAGAGCAAGTTTTTCGCCTACTTTTAGAGTAAAAGAAACGCCCCGCACTGCCCATACCTCAGAGTTGGGGTATTTGAAGCCTACATTCTCAAATACAAAACCTTTTTCTATTTTTTCAGGAAAAGGCAAGGCATCTATTTTATTGAATATCAAGGGTTTTAGCTCTAAGAAGTCAAATAAATCTTGCAAATACAGCACATTCTGAGCAATGGAAGAAAACCTTGAGAATATGCCCTGTAGCAAGCTCTGCATTCGGTTGAATGAGCCTGAGAGGAAAGTCAAATCGCCAATGGTCAATATTTTCAAGACTGTCTGCCAGATAATAACCAAGTAAGCTGCATAATAGCCCAAATTCGCCAAGGTATTGAACAAAAAACCCCACAGATTGCGCTTAATGACCAAACTGCGGTTGGCAAGGTAATAATCGTGAGAAAGTATTTTGAATCGCTCTGTCAAGAAATCAGACAAACCAAAAATCTTGACTTCTTTGGCAGTTTCATCGCTTGCACCTATATAACGGAGATAATCTAGCTCGCGCCGCTCGGAAGTCCAACTGTGTGTAAGCGAATAATTGGAGCGATTGTAGTAATTTTCATTTATGAAAGAAGGAACAAGCGTAAAAATCAATACCAAAATCAACCAAGGGTTAAAAAGCACCAAACCCACACCTAAAAACAAAATGGTTACAAAATCTTGTGCCTGTGTCAGAATCAAAGACATGAGCATCACACGGTTAGAAGTTTGTCTTCTGGCACGCTCTAGCTTATCGTAAAAAACAGGGTTTTCAAACTGTGCCAAATCCATATTGGCGGCGTGGCGCATAATCCTGACCGAAATATCATTGGCAAATAAATCGCCTAAAAGCGCATCAGCAAGGTTGATACCTCTGTTAAGCAAATCAGAAAGTATGGCCAAGCCTATTTCTACAAATACCAGTGTTAGGAGGTGTTCCCAATCCTGAGAGTCTGTAGCTGTGAGGCGTATAATCTCATCAATGATGAGCTTGCCTACATAAAGCATAGCAAGTGGCAAACTGGCTTTTAGTAAACGAAAGACGATATTCATCAAGAACAAAATAGGGCTAGTAGCCCAAATCAGTTTAAAAAGTTTGGGTATATTGACGAAAGCCTTTAAGTTTTCTTTTAAAGTGGGCTTTTCTCTGTTAGAGTTAGCGAATAGAGAACGTGAGGGTTTATTTTTTTTTGCCATTTTGTTTATCTAGTAATCTTGCTTTAACAATAAGACAATGCATTGGTTTGAACAAGGTCTAAGTCATTTGATAATTTCACTAGCTACCCGAATTTGTGTGGAGTGAAACTGACATAGGGTTTTTCAAAAATTAGCTGGTTGATGAGAAAATTTAGTACTTTATTACGGACAAATGGGTTGGGGCATTGAGTAGTGGCAGACCTGCAAATTAATAACTAATCATTTGAGAAGTTATTTGAATTACACCGCTCATAGGAGAAGTTCACAGTATAATTTTGATAATTTAGTGTTAGTGATTGATACTATTGTGCAATTCTATCTAAAAATAAATCAATAATATTGTAAATTGAAATCAATAAAATTATTCATAACACCTAAACAAACAAGATTATGGTTCACGAAAAACCGACCTTCAAAGAAAAGTACGAAAACTTCATTGGCGGCAAATGGGTTGCCCCCGTCAAAGGACAGTACTTTGAAAACTCTTCGCCTGCTGATGGCAAAACCTTCACCCTGGTACCTCGCTCTACCAAAGAGGACATAGAACTCGCCTTAGATGCTGCCCACGAGGCCGCTATAACTTGGAACCGCAGCGCACCCGCCGCACGTGCAGTGATGCTCAACAAAATTGCTGATGTAATGGAGGCAAACCTTGCTCAATTGGCCCTTGTAGAGTGTTGGGAAAATGGCAAAGCCATCAGAGAAACCATGGCTGCCGATATTCCGCTAGCAATAGACCACTTCCGTTACTTTGCAGGCTGTATCCGTGCCGAAGAAGGCAGTATCTCAGAGCTTGATGCCACTACGGTTTCTATTATGCTCAAAGAACCTCTAGGCGTAGTAGGGCAGATTATCCCTTGGAACTTCCCAATCTTAATGGCCGTCTGGAAACTTGCCCCTGCCCTTGCCGCTGGCAACTGTGTCGTGCTAAAACCTGCCGAGCAGACCCCAACTTCTATCTTAGTATTGATGGAGATGCTTCAAGATATTATCCCTGCGGGTGTAGTCAATGTAGTAAATGGATTTGGTATAGAAGCTGGCAAGCCTTTGGCATCTTCTGACCGCATTGCCAAGATTGCTTTTACTGGCGAAACCACCACAGGTCGTTTGATTATGCAGTATGCCTCTGAAAATATCATTCCTGTAACGCTCGAGCTAGGTGGCAAATCGCCCAACATTTTCTTTGAAAGTGTAATGGCACAAGATGATGAATTTCTTGACAAAGCCATAGAAGGCGCAGTGATGTTTGCCCTTAATCAAGGTGAGGTTTGTACTTGCCCTTCGCGTATGCTTATCCAAGAGTCAATCTATGATAAGTTTATTGAGCGTGTGATAGAACGCACCAAAGCCATCAAAGTAGGCAATCCGCTTGACGATACGGTTTCTATGGGTGCGCAGGCTTCTAAAGACCAATATGAGAAAATTATAAGCTACCTTGACCTTGGCAAACAAGAAGGTGCCGAAGTACTGATAGGAGGCGCACCGCACGAGCAGACCAACAGCGGCGGCTACTACATTCAGCCTACCATTTTCAAAGGACATAACAAAATGCGTATCTTCCAAGAAGAAATCTTCGGGCCTGTGGTTTCGGTTACTACTTTTAAAGATGAAGCTGAAGCACTTGCCATTGCCAATGATACCCTCTACGGACTAGGGGCGGGCGTTTGGACACGCGACACACACCAAGCCTACAACATGGCGCGTAGCATAGAAGCTGGACGTGTTTGGGTAAACTGCTATCACTTGTACCCTGCCCACGCATCTTTTGGGGGCTACAAAAAATCAGGCATTGGTCGTGAAAACCACAAAATGATGCTCGAGCACTACCAAAGAACCAAAAATATGCTGGTATCTTATGATAAAAAGCCAATGGGCTTCTTTTAGTAAGCCAGTAGTTTTATCATTGAATTGATTTAAAGTACATTCATTAAACTCCTACACTTTTTGAAAAAGTGTAGGAGTTTTTTGTGTTTAGGCAAGATTATTTTGTGAGTTTTTCTTTCAAATCTTCCCATACATTGAGCGGATTTTCGGGTGAGGCGACTTGTTTATTTTTGATGCTGCCTTTCTCGAGATAATAAACTACAGGATAAATATCGGCTACTGAAGCATGGTACAGCGTTCTTTCTTCATCTAAAAGAAAATGTTTGTGGGTATATATATTTTCTCCCATTCTACTTTTGAGCATTTTTTTAGATTGATAGTTGATGAGAACTACAGCTAAATCTTCGCTAAACTTTTCTAAGTTTTTGATGATGAAACGTTCAGCACCGCTAATACAACCATCACAGCCTGCATTGGGAAGCACAATACACGCTTTTATTTTGTTCAAATCTTTTACTTGTGTTTTTTCTTTCATAAATTCTACAAGCACGTCTTCGGGTGTCTTGCTACAAGCACATAGTAGCAAAATCAGTGTTACGAAATAGATGTTCTTTTTCATTTTTTACTCAGTTCATAAATATCTATTACCAAAAAATCCTCATCTTCCAAATCTTCTTGAATGAAGTGTATGCCTGCTGGGGCTACAAAATCAAACATTCTATAACGCCTCTCAAGTGATTGTTCCCCTATTTTTTGGAAATCTTTGTCCAATAAAATCACCTCAAAAGTTCTGTCTCTGAGTGGTTTATTTTTGATGTCCTCGGGGCTTTTCTCGGGGAGATATACCTTACGGTAATAAAAATCTTGGTAAGGGTGATAATTGATGTCTGAGTAATAGCAACGCGAATTTAGAAAAGTTCTATCACGAAATTTTGATTTACTGTAATTCAGCACTTCAGATTTACTCAAAGGTTTTATTTCTTTACAATTATTACTGCCTGCGTAGTAGGTCTTGATACCTTTATAGTTAATGTCAGTAACATAAATCTCTGCCAAAGCAGGAAAAGCATAGACAAAGTGCTGTGTGTTTGGGTTATAAGTCCGTGATACTTGCGTGGTAAAAAGTGTATTAGATTCTCTCCCAAAATAGTTTTCTTGGTAAAATTTGGGGTAGCTGAAGGGCATATTTTCTGATTTGCCTGTTTCTAAATTTATCCTGAGGGCTATGCTATTGTTAGCATGAAGCTCACTATTATAAAGACCATTCCCATGAAAATAAATGTATTTTCCTTTGACAAGTGCAGCATTTCCTTCATAAGCACTGGCAAAAACAGAATCGCGGCTTTGGTATTTTTCTGTGTTCCAGTTAGATGAGAAGTACTTTTTTAAGAGTTTTGCTTCTTGGTCAATCAAATAAAAATAAAAGGATTCATCAGAGATGATAAAGATAGAATCTAAATTGTGGATATAATAATTATCTATTCTAAACTCAATGGCATTAGGTCCTTGTTTGGAAATTTTAATGATTTTTTTGAGTGCTGTGCTTTTGTAGTCATATAAATAGATAGATGAAGTTTGGGGATTTAGAAATGAGAAGTAATTGATGCCTCCTTCACTAAAATAGTGAGGATTGCGAATGGATTTATAACTTGTAAGGCTATCCAATGCAAATGTTTTTGTCCCCTTTTTGATTAGCTGATGTGAGTTAAGGTTTTGTTTTTTTTGGCTTTCTTCTTTGCTCGGATTGCTACACGCAAAAGCAAATAGCAAGAGTATAATGTAGCTACTGAATAATGTTTTTTTCATGTTTAGAGTTTGTTTTTGATTGGAATAGACATACAAAACTACATAAATTTCCTAAATTTGACATAGGATAATTTATGCAGTTTTATGATGAGTGTTTAATTCATCGTGGGTGCAGTACAAGATTCATTACCTGCTCCCCACTTACAACATTTCCCACAGGGACCGTCGACACATACTTGTGCTATATTTGTATTACAATCAGCTTTTCCTTCCAAACTAAAGAAAGCAACTGTACCTAGCGCGAACGCTGCGAAAAAGAAATTTCTAATTTTTTTCATTGTATTATAATTTTTGTTTAGTGAAACTTGCTGAATTTCAGACAAGCATAAAAAAAAACATACTTGGTTTTATGCTTACTTAACTCATAGTAGTAGTGTGTAGAAATAAATTACTCTTTTGTGCCTAACTTGGCTTAAATCAACTTTGAGCGTTTTAACAATTTACAGTACACATTCATACCCCTGATTATTTGTCGCGCTTACAAATGATATCGAGGGTTGTTGTGCCACTATGGTATCACACAAAACCAACAAAAAAGAAAAACAATAAGGATGAAATAGTAGATAGTCTGACCCAATGGTTCAAAGGACAAATACTTTACAAGCTGCAGCCCTGTATTGAATTACTAATATAACAAAATTATTTTTTTTCCAAATTTTTTCCAAATTTTTTCCAAATTTTTTCCAAATTTTAAATTATTATAAGAAAAAATATGAATTTATTTATTTTTGTGTTCTAAAATTGATTCATATGGTTCTCCAATGGAAGATTTGCAAAAAAATAGATAAGGTAAAGGAGACGTACTACTTTTTTAAAAAGTGGTACATCTCTATTTTACAATGCAAAATAAGACTAATCTCTAAGGGAGTAAACAGGAAATACTATACCCAAATTAGATTCAAGCTGGTTGCTAATCAGGGACGTGGTCGCTCAGAGCGACCACGTCCCCAATACAGACTGGGTAGGTTATTTATTAAACACTCCCTAAAATGATAAGGCTTATTTTCATACCAAATATACAGAAGTTCTAATTATCAGCTTAATAACTAAAACCAATCACAAAAATTAAAGCAAAACCCATAACTTTGGGCAAAATACATGGTTTTTTGATATACACGTTGTTTACTTATCTAAATTTGAAAAAAGTAGTTGTTGGACTATACAAATTTACTAGTAAGCACAACATCAATAAAATAGGACTACTCATGAAAAATATAATTTTATACCTCATTCTGTTAGTGCTTTTGAACGCTTGCTTTTCTGTCAACCCCACACAGACAGGCAGCACGCAAAACCCTACTACTGCAACAAGCCCTACCAATTTTATCAATGCTGCTCCCCTACAAGCTCAAAAAGAAGTGCTTGACCACGGGGACAGCTTGCGTGTATTTTTGGCAATAGAAATTCCTAGGCTAGACAAAACCAAAGACCTCAGCCAAACCGTGGCTCAAGAAATCACTATTAATTATGGCTTGCTGGCAGATTATACTAGCCGCGAGTTTTTGCTCACAAGCAGTGTAAAGCTCAACCCCAACAAAATTCAAAAAATAGAGGAAAAATATTATACTTATTTTGATGTACTGAAACGACCCAACATCTCTGAAGTGATGATTATGGAAGTAATAGACGGCAAAACCAATCAAAAATACCAAACCGACTTTATCGTCAACTATACTTCTACCAAAATAAGAGAACGCTACACCCTGGCCGAGAAAAATGGAGGAGTGCCGCTTTTTACAAATTATGTACTTGATACAGACACTATTCAGGTGTTTAACATCACAAGAAGCAAAGACCCCCTCGTAGTGCGCTACTATAAGCAAGGCTTTCAGCCTGCCCTCCCACCTATGTCCACCAAAACAGATGCAGGACTACCCAAAATACTTGCCAGTGATTCTTCTTTTGTCATCACTGCCAATACCCCCCTACACCTTCCGCAGAAAGGGCTTTATCTTGTGCAGAAAGATACTTCCGATTATTACGGGTTGAGTCTTTTTGTATCAGATTTGAAGTACCCTAAGCTGAGCCGCCTTACTGATGTGATACAGCCTTTGGTCTATATCACTACTCCTGATGAACTCAGCCAACTCAGAAAAACACAAAATTTCGAGGAGACCAAAAAAGAACTAGACAAAATGTGGCTGAGATGGGTTTCGGGCAATATCAGTGTAGCCAAGCAAATGATAAAAGTTTATTTTCAGCGTGTCAAATTGGCCAATACCTATTTTACTACTTACAAAGAGGGTTGGAAAACGGATATGGGCATGATTTTCATTATTTATGGTCGCCCTTCACGCGTTATCCGCAACAACGACAAGGAACTTTGGGTTTATACGCAGTCAGCAAGTTTTTCAGAGATGAATTTTACTTTTCTCAGAAGGCCTAATCAATTTTCTGACAAAGATTTTGTGCTTGTACGTTATCCAGATTACGAAGCAGTCTGGTTTCCTATCATAGAGCAGTGGCGTGAAGGCAAAATCCAATAATACTGACTTTTGAGAAGCCTTTAATTAAAAAAGCATTTTTTTTGATTCAACTTTTGGTGGTATTTTTGTAAATAAATAAGAAATCAAAAATTAAATAGGACGCATATTTCAAATTTTAGAAAAGATTTGAAAGCACTTAACCCGATACGTTACGAAGTATGAAGCCATTTGACAAAATAACTCCACAACCTGGGCAAGAGTCAGTCTGGGATTATCCACGCCCCCCAAAAATGGAAGCCACCCCCAAAACCCTCAAAATAGAGCATCAAGGTATTGTGCTAGCACAGACCAACCGTGCCTTTCGTGTCTTAGAAACTAGCCACCCTCCCGTTTATTATCTTCCACCAGAAGATATTTTAATGGAGCACTTAACCCTCACAGATGAGGTATCTTTTTGTGAATTTAAAGGTAAAGCACATTACTATCACCTACAAATAGGCAATGTCATCGTTAGAGATGTAGCTTGGACTTATCTCACCCCTCCGCCAAAATTTGAACAAATCAAAAATTACTTGGCATTCTATCCACATAAAGTAGATGCTTGCTATGTAGATGACGAAAAAGTACAAGCACAAGAGGGAGGCTTCTATGGAGGATGGATTACCCAAGACATTGTAGGGCCTTTTAAAGGAGGTACAGGCACGTGGGGCTGGTAAAAATTAGCCTCACCCACAAAGACCCATTGAATTATCTACCTAAATAAAAATATGCAAAAACTTGCGCAAATTATCTTTTACTTGGTTTTATTTGTCTGTTTGATAAATACTTCACAAGCACAGTCTAAATACAATACTAGCTCCAACAAAGCAATCAAACTTTATGAAAAAGCCGAAGAGTTCTTCAAAAAAAGACAGTTTGATGAAGGAATCAACTCTTTAGAAAAAGCTGTGGGCATAGACCCCAACTTTACTGAGGCACTCTACAGACTGGCAACCACCTATGAGCTGTTTCAAAAGTTTGAGGTAGCTGCCAAATACTATCAGCGTGTCATAGCCTCGCAACCCGATAACCCACGCTACCAAGGGGTGTATATAGTAGTGGCAAATAATCAACTCAGAGAAGGCAACTATGAAGAAGCAAAACAACTTGCCGATAAATCGCTTTTGCTCAACCCCAACAATCAAAAAAATACGCAGCAAGCTCAAGCACTCCTAGAAATCTGCACTTATGCTATTGAAGGAATGAAAACACCCCTCAAGTTTAATCCTACAATCTTGGAAAACCCACTCAACCAATTTAAAATACAATACTTTCCTGTACTCACTGGAGATGAACAGACCATCGTCTTTACTGCACGCAAACCCGACCAAACCGATGACCTCTTCATTAGTTACAAAAAAGATGGGCAATGGACTGAACCTGTTTCTATCTCTGACAACATCAATACTGCTGACAATGAAGGTACATGCAGCATTTCTGCCAATGGAAGGGTGCTTGTATTTACTTACTGTGCCAATATGAAACTCCGCAACAGCTTTGGAGGTTGTGATTTGTGCATCTCTTATAAAGTAGGTGATGAGTGGAGTGAACCCGAAAACCTAGGACGCAACGTGAACTCAGGTGCTAAAGATACTCAACCCTCGCTTAGTGCTGATGGCAAAACACTCTACTTCTCCTCAAGCCGCCCTGGCGGGTCGGGGGGCTTAGATATCTGGGTAAGTAAAATGGACGAGAGCGGTAAGTGGCTACCTGCCCAAAATTTAGGAACAACAATCAATACCCCTGGCAATGAAGAATCGCCTTTTATCCATGCCAATGGTCGCTACCTTTATTTCAGCTCCAATGGTTTCCCAAAAATGAGCTATGGAGGTGCTGACCTCTACTACAGCGAGTACACCAACCCAGGCTGGACAACACCCAAAAACCTCGGCTACCCTATTAACAACCAAGCCAACCAAGTAGGGCTGTTCCTCACTGCTGATAGCGAAAGAGGCTACTATACCCACGAAGAAGGGCAAGGAAGTTTCAGAAACTTTACCGCTGTGCTCAAATCTTTTGAAGTGCCTGATACACTAAAACCCGCGGGTATAAGTAATTATGTAAAAGGAACTATCTATGATGCCAAAACACAAGAAAAATTAGAGGCAAAAATTGAACTGACTGATATCAACACCAAAACCAAGCAATCTTCTACCACCTCCGACCCCATTACTGGCGAATATCTCTTTATATTGACGCAAGGCTCAGAGTATTCTCTGAGCATCACCCGAAAAGACTATGCCTACAAAAGCATTGCTTTTAACTATACCGAAGGAAAAGATATAGCTCCCATTGTGCAAGACATAGCCCTAGACCCCATTGGCGTAGGCATTAGATTCACACTCAATAACATCTTTTTTGACTACAATAGCTTTGCGCTGCAAGATAAATCAAAAACAGAACTCGATGAACTGGTTAAATTTATGCAAGAAAATCCAAAGGTAAAAGGCGAAATTTCGGGGCATACCGATAACGTAGGCGACCGTGCTGCCAATGATACCCTCTCTCTCAAGCGTGCCCAATCTGTCTTTAACTATTTGGTAGAAAAGGGTGTCGCCTCCGACCGTCTGAAATACCAAGGCTATGGCGATAGGCGACCCGCTGAGAGTAATGCTACCGAAGAAGGGAGAGCAAAAAATAGGCGTATTGAATTTGAAATTTTATAATTTGAAATGAGAAATTAACTACTTGATTATCAAGCAGTTAATTTTATTTATTTTTTGATAAATTTTTTTTTACTTTTAGATTTGGATATTAAAAAAAATACGCTCATATTTGCATCGCATTTTAAAAATGGCAACAAAAAACTAAAAACAAATAAATACATAAAAAAGGAGTGGTAGTTCAGTTGGTTAGAATACCTGCCTGTCACGCAGGGGGTCGCGGGTTCGA
>CAYZQI010000157.1:0-11007 GCA_964480455.1 uncultured Cytophagaceae bacterium | reverse complement strand
CCAAACTCAGAAAGGAGCAAGAAGAGAAAGAAGCCAAACTCAGAAAGGAGCAAGAGAAAGCACTTAAAAAGAAACAATCAGAGACCTCGAGAAATGAGAAAATAGCCATTGCCAAGAACTTACTTTCTCAGGGTTTATCCATAGAGTTGATTAGCAGTGCTACGGGCTTAAGTGCCGAAGATATTAAAAAATTGTAGTAAACATAAAAACTACCCAAATTATGCCAAGTATTTTTACCAAAATCATCAAGGGTGAGATACCCTGCCACAAAATAGCAGAAGATACACATTATTTAGCTTTTCTTGATATTCAACCCATTGTTACGGGGCATACCCTTGTCATTCCCAAGCAAGAGGTAGATTACATATTTGATTTAGAAGATGATGTACTTGTAGGCTTGCACCTATTTTCAAAAAAAATTGCAGCCGCATTGAAGGCGGCTTACCCTTGCGAACGAGTCAGTGTGATTGTAGCAGGATTTGAAGTACCCCATACACACATACACCTTATTCCTAGCAATACAATGAATGATTTGAGCTTTCTGAATAGAACCCAGCCCACAGCAGAAGAACTTGCCGAAGTAGCAAAAAGTATTAAGGCAAAACTAGTCTGATGCCATACGACATTTGCTGACTTCCTGTGCCAAAAAAACAAACTCCTCGACAGAAAGTGTTTCTGCCCGGCGATTAAGCATAACTTGGCTCGTATCAAAGTTTTCAGGCAGAATAGGTTTCAGCGCATTGCGTAGCGTCTTACGGCGTTGGTTAAAAGCTACTTTTATAATTTGTTTGAAAAGTTTTTCATCACAATCTAAATTAGTAACTTGGTTGCGTACCACACGAATCACTGCCGAATCTACCTTGGGTGGTGGAATAAAAACCGAAGGCGGTACTTCAAAGCAGTATTCTACCTCATAATAAGCTTGTAACAATACACTCAAAATACCATATGCCTTGCTGCCAGGCGGAGAAGCAAGCCGCTGTGCTACTTCTTTCTGAAGCATACCTACTACTTCTGGAATAAGGTCTTTGTATTCAAGCACTTTAAAAAAAATTTGTGAGGAAATATTGTACGGAAAATTACCTATCACTGCAAAAGGAGTGTTTTCTACTTCAAAAAAATTATCCAATGAAAGCTGTAAAAAATCTTCAAATATGATACGCCCCTCAAGTTGAGGGAAATTTTTTTTAAGATAAGTAATTGATTCTTCATCAATATCAAGTGCATACAAATCTATTTCTCTGTTGCTTAATAGTGGGCTAGTAAGTACACCCGTACCCGCACCTACTTCCAGTACTTTTGTGTATTTTCCATTGGGTTGAAGCTGTGCAGCAATTCTTTCTGCAGTGGAGTTGTCTTTTAGAAAGTGTTGCCCAAGATGTTTTTTAGGTCTAACCATTTTTTCTTTGAATTTTGTATTGATGATTTTGAGGTAGGTAGGTATGAATGAAACGAAGCCATTATCCTTAAACCTCTTGAGCATTAGTAATAGGTATATGCTCAGACTGCTTGATTTTATCTAGGAACTGCTCAGTAAATTCAATAAAATCTTCTACTTCATTTTTTTGCAGTAGGCTACGCGAGCGATAAATCAGCAAGCGATTATTGAGTGCTTCAATATTGACTTCAAATGAAAGATGCTCTTCCAGAAAAAGAATCGTATTTTCACTAAATAAGTTTCTAATCTGTGCTTCTTGCTTTCCATTGAGCAGATAGCCTTGCGAGAAAAGCGGAAAATCAGAAAAGTTAATATCTTGATGTCCTATGCTCTGCCATACTTTATCTATGAGATGTTCTTGGTGTAAGTTAAAGTCGGGCAAAGGCATGTCTAGTACCGTAACCAGGCAAACTGATAATTTATGGTTTTGGTCGCTTAGGCGCAAGCCTCTCGAGAGGAATACATCTGAAAATTCAAATGGATTGTTACCTAAAAATTTAAGAAACTTATTCTCTCGGTAACGGATTTCGTAACCTCTTGCAAAATTAAAACCTTGCAGCACCACACCATCATAGCTCAGTTGGGTTTCAAGTGTGGTGTTATTGACCGCTGCCACTGCTCTGAGGTCTTGCTGTCTTTCAGTAAATCGTTTTTGGTATTGCTTACCCAGATGTTGGAGTTGGCTTGAATGTACCTGTTTTCGCATAGTGGCAAGAGGGTGTTTAGAAGTAGGGTAATGATTTCTTAGCCCTTGTAGCTCCATACGTCCGTCATTGAGCTTATTCCAATAGGCAAATTCATAGATCTGCTCCAAGAAACCGTATTCTACTACTTCGCATTGGCTAAGGTCAATGATAATACGGTCGTGGTTCAAAAGTTTCTGCAAGCGATTTTGAATGGAAAGATAATTGGTGCAGAGGGCCGCCCCCTTGATGAGCACTTTTACTTTGCCTTTGCCTCTGCCGTTTATCTCCGTAGAAGCATAAAAAAGTGAGGGCAGTGAACTTCGCATATTGAGAAAAATACTTAGAGCAAACAAAATACCTCCCAATAGCCCTACCCATACCCCTGCAAAAAAAGTTAGCCCCAGCGAAACCATAAAAATAAGAAACTGCTCCCTGCCTGTCTCTAGAATACCTTGGTAAAGCTTGGGAGAGTTGAGCCGATAGATTTCATAGACTAACACAGCCACCAATACCACACTAGGCAAATACGCCAAAACCCACAAGCCTAACAGCAAGAACAAAAGCATCAAACCACCTTGAAGAATACCTGCCCATCTTGATTTTGCCTCATGCTTGATGTTGATGGAGCTGTTTTCAACAGTTGAAACCAAAGGAAGACCTCCTACCAACCCACAGAGTACATTGCCAATGCCAATGCTTATAAGTTCATGTTGGATAGATGACTTGCGCCGCCGAACATCAAGAATCTCTGTATCATGGGTATTGATTTGGCTCTCCAAGGTACTAATTAAGGTAATCAAAATGGCATATTCTATGGATTGATACGAGAAAACAACAGCAAAATCAGGAACTATCCATAGCTGCGCCCAAGTAGTGGGTAGATAAAGCCAGTTTATTTGGCTTTCAGGTAAATTGTAATACACACCTAAACCCAGCCCTAGTAACAGCACCCAGAATACCCCAGGTAAATTTTTAGAAAATTGCTGCCCTAGAATAGAAGGAAGAAACAAAAGCCCTAGCATCATCAATCCTATGCCCAAAACAACAGGACTTGCTTCCAAGAACTTAGAGGGTAGCTCTATAAAAATCCATAAAGACGGCAAAGTAAAATCAATATCTCCTGAAAAAAAGGCGAGTTGTTGCACAAATACCAACAAACTAATGCCCGAAATAATACCGTAAATCACAGGGTTAGGAATCCAACTGAGCCATTTGCCAAGCCTAAAAATCCCTAGAACTATTTGTATAAATCCTGCCATCACTACACACGCCAAGGCATAATGTATGCCCGTGCTAGGGTAGGGGCTGAGTTCAAAGATTGCCCAACTCACTACAAATACTAAACTCACACTAGCCCCTTTGATACTAAGTGGTGAACCACCTACAAGACCCACTACTATGCCCCCTACTACAGCAGTAATCAGCCCTGCACTCACAGGAAAATTACTTGCTTGTGCAATGGCTAAGCTCAAAGGGAGAGAAAACATAAAGACCCAGAGTGCAGCATTAAGGTCTGTTTTCCACTCTCTGAGTGGTAAAAAATAATGCTTTTTCAGATAGAATGCAATGGAAGAAATCATACAATAAAAATAGGCTATTAGTGTTTTTGGCTTTTTGTTGTCAAGAATAAGCAGGCTGCTAGTACTTTTTATTGAGAAAATACAAATAATCACTTATGAGTTTTCATCATAAAAAACTAAAATACAACACTACTTACAAATAATCACACTAATATATCTCAAAAAATACCAGCAAAAAAGGAATGAATCTAAATTCTTTTATATTTTTCAACAATTCTTGTATCTTTGCTTTTACAAATTTACTCTAAATTAGATAATTATGGCTTACAAGAAAATCGTTGAACTCTTAGGCGAAAAAGCAGACTACCTACTTTCTCACAAAAGTAACACCGTCAAGAAAGAAAACCTACACCTACCTAACGCTGATTTTATTGACCAAATATTCGTGCCTAGCAACCGTAACTCGCAAGTATTGCGTAGCTTGGGGCAACTTCTAGGTTCAGGAAGGCTTGCCCATACAGGCTATGTTTCTATCTTACCCATAGACCAAGGCATAGAACACTCAGGAGGAGCTTCTTTTGCAAAAAATCCTATCTATTTTGACCCCGAAAACATCATCAAACTTGCCATAGAAGGAGGATGCAATGGGGTAGCTACTACCTTTGGTAACTTGGCGATGATGTCAAGAAAATATGCCCATAAAATTCCGTTTATCGTAAAAATCAATCACAATGAACTGCTCACCTATCCCAACCAAGCCGACCAAATTATGTATGGTTCGGTACAAGAAGCCTGGAACTTGGGTGCTGTGGCAGTAGGGGCTACCATCTATTTCGGCTCCGAAAATGCCACAAGACAAATCATAGAAGTAGCCGAAGCCTTCGAGGAGGCGCACGCACTTGGCATGGCTACGATACTCTGGTGCTATACTCGCAACAATGCTTTCAAAAAAGATGGTACTGACTACCACGTATCGGCTGACTTGACAGGGCAAGCTAACCACTTAGGCGTAACCATTCAGGCTGATATTATCAAGCAAAAACTACCCGAAAACAACGGCGGCTACAAAGCTCTCAACTCAGGAGGCTCTAGCTATGGAAAACTTGATGAGCGCATTTATACTGAACTCTCAACCGACCACCCCATAGACCTTTGCCGCTACCAAGTAATCAATTGCTACATGGGGCGTGCAGGCTTGATTAACTCCGGAGGGGCTTCAGGAGATTCTGACCTTGCCGATGCAGTACGCACTGCTGTCATCAACAAACGTGCAGGGGGTATGGGATTAATTTCAGGACGTAAAGCCTTCCAAAGACCTATGAAAGAAGGAGTAGAAATCTTGCAAGCAATTCAAGATGTCTATCTGACAAAAGAAATTGATGTGGCTTAGTATTCAACATAAAATCATAAACATAGCCTACTGCGCTACGGTGTAGTAGGCTTACTTAATTTTGGAGGAGATGGCTTGGTTTAATAGGAAAGAAAAGGGTATCATTACTCCTACCGAGAGTAAAAAAGAAACCCCCGATGGGCTCTGGTATAAATGCCCCGAATGTAAAAATATGATGCCCACCAGAGAGCATAAACAAAACGCTTATACTTGCGCCTCTTGTGGACACCACGAACGCATTGGCTCTAATGAGTATTTTGAAATATTGTTTGATAATCAGAGCTTCACAGAGTTAGATGTCAATTTAGAGTCTGGTAACCCGCTAGATTTTTTTGACTCAAAACCTTATCCGCAACGTATCAGAGAAGCACAAAAAAAGTCTGGACTGAAAGATGCAGTCCGTACTGCTTATGGTAAAATGAACGGACTTGACATTACCATAGCCTGTATGGATTTTGCCTTTGTAGGAGGCTCAATGGGCTCTGTAGTAGGCGAAAAAATAGCACGTGCTATTCAGCATGCTATCCAAACTCAAAGCCCTTTCTTGATGATTTCGCGCTCTGGGGGGGCACGTATGCAAGAGGCAGGCTTTTCGCTGATGCAAATGGCAAAAACTTCTGCCAAACTGGCCTTACTGAGCCAAGCAGGGCTGCCCTACATTTCACTCATGACCGACCCCACTACAGGAGGCGTATCGGCTTCGTATGCAATGCTAGGTGATTTTAATGTGGCCGAACCCAAAGCACTCATAGGATTTGCAGGTCCCAGAATTATTCGCGAAACCATAGGAAAAGACTTACCCAAAGGCTTTCAAACTTCTGAATACCTACTCGAGCATGGCTTTTTAGATTTTATCATTCATAGAAAGGAAATGAAAAAGAAGTTTTCACTTTTGCTCAGTATGCTTTTGCAGGAAAATACAGTAGAAGCAAAAGTAATCAAAAGCTAATCCAATGAGTAGAGTGTTGGAGAATGTAGTGTGGACAAAAACATACGCTACTTTTCTTAATCTTTTGTAAAAACATATTAAAAAATAACTGTGCTACCCCGTATTATTTGGATTATTTTTTTGGCTGCGAGTGCGTATATCTTGCTCTCTGCTAATATTGCAGGCTTAGATATTTATGCCCTTGATGAAGCCCGAAACGCAGGTTGTGCACGCGAAATGTGGGAACAACAAGAATGGATAGTACCTACTTTCAACTATGAATTGCGTGAGCAGAAACCCCCTTTGCATTATTATTTTATGATGTTTGCTTATAGTTTGTTTGGCTTTGGAGAATTTGCTGCTCGGTTTTTCTCCGTCATCTTTGGTGTGTTCACCATTTTGGCTACTTATTTTTTTGCAGGCCGGTATTTGAGTGAAAGTGCAGCAAGGTGGGCTTCGGCAGTGTTATTGGTTTCTACGCATTTTTCTATTCAAATCCACATGGCAGTGCCCGACCCTTACCTTATTTTTTTCTCAACAGTAGGGGCGTTTTCGCTTTTTGTAGGCTATCAGGAAGGGAAATTTGACTTCTCACTGGCGGGCTATGTGATGCTAGGCTTGGCCGTTTTGTGTAAGGGGCCTATTGGCATGGTGATGTCAGGTCTAGGGATATTTCTTTTTTTGGTGTTTTCGGGTAGGTTTACTTGGAAAAATATCATTGCTTTTCGTCCGTTTATGGGGCTTTTGCTAATGCTGGCAGTAGCCGTGCCTTGGTACTTGGCAGTGCATTATGCTACTGAGGGCGTTTGGACAGAGGCTTTTTTTTACCGACAAAACCTAGAGCGTTTTAGCCGCCCTATGGAAGACCACGGTGGTATCTTTTTGATTACTTGGGCTTTTGTACTCATAGGGCTACTGCCATTTAGTATCTACCTTTTTCAATCATTGATACTGGCTTGGCAGCAAAGGACGCAGCACCAAGTTTTGCTATATTGCCTGATGATGGGAGCAGGGATTCTTTTGATTTTCTCCATCTCAAGTACCAAACTGCCCAACTATACAGTGCCTTTATATCCTTTTTGGGCTATTTTGATAGGGTACTATTTAGCTAATTTTGATTGGAATGTTGTAAGCAAGTGGGCAATTACTACGAGTCTGGTGCTATTTGTATTGCTCACAGTTGTACTGCCCGTAGGGGTTTATGTAGGGTTGGGCTTTGATAAGGAACTTGCTGACAAAAATTACTTGGGGTTTTACTTTGCTTTTTTGCCTCTTGGTGGCATAGCAAGCATGGTCTTTTTTTACCGTAAAAAAATTCAGCAAGTATTCATTACACAGGCACTTAGCTTCGCAGTTTTGAATTTGGTGTTTTTTTGGTTGGCTTTTCCTGTGGTGGATAGAGAAAATCCAGTTTATGTAGCACGCAAAGCAATAGATCTCCGCAAGCCCATTGTGGCCTATGGTGCTTTCAATCCTGCATTTGTATTTTATGCCCAAAAAGAAATTAAAGAGTATAAAGACATTGCTGCCATCAAAGAAGCACTTAGTAAAATGCCTTCAGCATATATCATAACGCGCAAAAGCAATGCTGACTCACTTAAGGTGATTCCCTCCATTCAGCTTGTGCTAGAGAGAAAAGATATTTTTGAGATTCCTACTACGGTCCTATTTGAGAAAAAATAGCAATGTATTGCCTGAGTGGAAACACGGTAGGAGTTAAAGCTTGATATAATGAAACTGTTCATAATAAATTAACCTCTTGTGTATGTAAACTATTGATAGTCAGGTGTATACTTAAATTGGCAATTACCTTGCTTACATTTATTCATTGTTACTATTCACAAAAAACAACTGCACATATTCGGTATTTTTGGGCGTAATCACTATTACGAGTTCCTTTTTAGTGAGTGTTTCTATTTCTATTTCATCGGCAGGTAAATCAAGAGATTTTCTTACAATGAGGTGCGTATCCTCTTCATTGAGTTGCCAGTATTTTATCTCGGGGTCACTACCCAAGATACTTACCTCATAAGTGCCATTAGCCCTAAATTCAATGTATGAACCTGCCACATAGTCTTGCATTAGAGTTTTTCTGCGCTCGGGTGAGAGTTTACTTGCTTTAAAGTTATTCTCGAGTGAGGGGGTTTTAAAATTTACCAAAGTCCACCTGCCTACTAGGAGTTTTGATTTGTCCCAAGGTGTAGAAGCACTCATCAATACGAGTAAAAAGACATTAACCATAAAAATTTTGGTAGTGAGGGTGTGTTTTAGGTACATTGTTTTAGCGACTTAAAAGTTTTCAATAAATTTAGTATTCTCTGAGGTAGTGTCGGTTTGTTTATTAAAATTACGTGCCAACAAAGATTGTTTTTTGTAACTGACCGTTTTTTTGCTTTATGAGCAGTACAAGTGTATCAGGCCGTAATTTTTCTATCCACAACTCACTGTATTTTCCTTCTTTTTCTTGTTGAAGTATAAGTTTTTTACGGTCTTTGATTTGCCAAGTTCCTTTTTCTTGGATTTCATTTCCTTTGAAAGAAAGTTGGTAGGTTTGGTTTGGATAGAATGATAGTGTATTTTTCTTGAGCTGTACGGCTACTTCATCGAGTACTTTTTGAGCTTGTTGCTCAGGCAAACTATCTAGCAAGGCTTTCTTTTTGGGGCTGATACTACTCAAATGGTTTTTTAACTCATAGACCATGCGCCAAGTTTTTATGATTTCAGGTGTGTTAGGTTTAGTTTGGCAAGCATTTAACCATAAAAAGACTACAAATATAAAAATTGACCGCATTATGTTGTTGTTTGTTTTTTTGCAAATTTCTTTATTTTTTCTGAAAAGAGATTATACTTTTTGATTTAGCAAGATAAATGTACCATAGTTTTCCTTTTAACTACTATGCCACGTATTTAGGCTTATTTTTGTATTTTTGCTGGCTAAAAGAAATTTATAAAAAAATAAATGCCATTCAAAAAAACAGTTTCAATCATTGATTGATTAACTGATGAGAAATTGATTAAAAAAGATAATAGCACATTTGCCTTTTAAAAACTCATGAAAAAAGTCGCTTTTTATACATTAGGTTGCAAACTCAATTACTCGGAAACCTCTACCATTGCCCGACAATTTGAGCAAAGAGGGTTCAAGAAAGTAGATTTTAATGATAATCCTGATGTATTTATCATCAATACCTGCACTGTAACTGAAAATGCTGACAAAAAATGCCGTAAACTCGTCAGAGAAGCCCAAAAAATATCTCCCAATGGCTTTATCGCCATCATTGGCTGCTACGCACAGCTCAAACCCCAAGAAATCGCCTCTATTCCAGGCGTTGATGCAGTCTTAGGTGCTTCAGAAAAATTTCAACTCTTAGACCTATTAGGTACTTTTGAGAAGCAAAAAAGTGTAGAAGCCTCAGCCAGTAAGTCTAAGGAAAAGGCACAAGTCTATGTCCAAGAGGTCTGCCATGCCCAAAACTTTGAGGCCTCTTACTCCATAGGTGACCGCACGCGCACCTTCTTGAAGGTGCAAGATGGTTGTAATTATAACTGCTCTTTTTGTACCATTCCGTTGGCACGCGGCAAAAGCCGTAGCGATAGCATTGCCAATATAGTGCGAAGGGCGCAAGAAATAGTCCAAACAGAGGTCAAAGAAGTAGTACTAACAGGGGTAAATACAGGCGATTTTGGCATACAAAATGGTAAGCGAGCAGAGCGATTCATAGACCTTTGCAAAGCACTAGACCAAGTAGAAGGCATTGAGCGGTTTAGAATATCCTCTATTGAGCCGAACCTTCTCACCGATGAAATCATAGCATTTGTGGCAACTTCTAATAAATTCGTACCGCACTTTCATATTCCATTGCAAGCTGGCAACGACCGACTGCTAGAGCTTATGCGCCGCCGCTACCGCAGAGAATTATATACTGAGCGTATCCAAAAAATAAAGGCATTGATGCCCCACTGCTGCATAGGGGTAGATGTGATTGTGGGCTTCCCCACCGAAAGCGAAGAAGATTTTTTGGATACCTACCGTTTTCTAAACGACTTAGATATTTCTTACCTCCATGTATTTACTTACTCTGAGCGTGCTAATACCTATGCTCTTGAACTGACACCCGTAGTACCTCCCAAAGTAAGGGCAGAACGCTCAAAGATGCTGCACATACTCTCAGATAAAAAACGGCGATACTTCTACGAGCAGCAAGTAGGAAAAGAGTTTACAGTGTTGTTTGAAAATGATGTGGAAAACGGACAAATGCACGGCTTCACGGAAAACTATGTGCGTATACAAGCAAAGTATGACCCCTTGCTCATCAATACACTCAAACTTGTAAAGCTTTTACATATCAATCAGAATATGCTTGCTGAGGTAGAAGAAGTAGAGTCGTTTGCTATTTGATGAAATCTGTAAATTAGTTTTTCTTGATAATAGTTACATTAGATTTTTAGTAAGATTTCAAGAATAAGGTAACTTTTCAGCTAAGTTAAGCTATTGACTATCAATTGATTTAGGCTTAGCAACTAATCTCTTAGATTGTCTGACAATTTCTGTGAAAATCTGCAGCAGCAGACTTTCAGTCCACTGGCATTTATGTTCTGAACAGCATTCAGCCTATCTCATGAAACACCATCACAAAAATTGTAAGAGAACCATATTTTGCTTGCTTTTGGTTGGCGTGTAAATTTCTATGCCAAACCATGTAAAATTTATGTAGATGTAACAGAGGTACAGTAAGCATTTATTTTCAGGTATTGAATCTATCTTTTGAGCACTTTTGATAGCTTACTCTCAAAAAAATAAACCCACAGAAAATAAATCTAATCATCATCTTGTTAAATCTGTACAGAATTATAATTTTGTTTTGGAAATAGGAAAAAGATACGCTGTTATAGAATAATGTTCAGGGTCTAGTGGCTGCTTTTAAATGACTTAAAATGATTTTAGTTTTTAAAAGTTTTCCATATCATTTAACAATTCGTAACTTTATTTGTAAAAATACATAACTAAATCCATAGCTGTTGTTTAAGCCAAATTTTTTAATTAC
>CAYZQI010000156.1:0-11163 GCA_964480455.1 uncultured Cytophagaceae bacterium | reverse complement strand
GCAATACCTTGGACAATTAAGCATTTCTTATTATTTTTACGGAGTATTTATTATCCTCAATGCGTTTAATATGCAAACAGAAAAAGAAATTTATGAACTTGTAGTGGAAAAACTTCACCATTTGTCTATGCAATCACTTGTATATGTACTGATGTACCTAAATCGTTTGGAGGCATCAGAGCAAAAAGAAGATGATGATGACTTATCAGTATGGGACGAGGTAATTCAAATCACCTACCAAGAAAGGCATAAGACCAATACTCGATTTCATCAAAAGATTGATATGTTGTTTGTATGAAAGAGGCACTGCTAGACACCGACACGCTTTCATATTTGATGCGGAAAAATGAGCAAGTACTTCAAAAAACTTTGCTTTACTTAGATGTTTACCAGCGAATTTCTATTTCACGCATTACTGCTTTTGAGGTTTTGAATGGGTTGAAGGCAAAAAAAGCAGAGAAGCAGCTCAACCGATTTAGATTATTTCTTGAAGTGAATGAAGTCTTAGAAGTTACAGAAGAAATCACAGAAAAAGCCTCTGATATTTTTGCACAACTCAGAGACTCAGGCAATCATGCAGGTCATAATGATTTGCTCATTGCAGCTACTGCCATAGCACACAACAGAGTACTTGTAACCAACAATACCAAAGATTTTCAACACATAGAAAATCTAGTATTAGAAAATTGGCTAATTTGATAGGAGTATTCCTAACTACGGCAAGCCTATCCCCCCTTCTGGTCTAAGCTTCTGGCAATAAGCAAACTGGCATACCCCTCTCGCTCATACCAAAGGTTTTTGCATCATAGCGCCGTGATTTGGGATTGAGTGCAGGGTTCTTATGTTTTGTATGTGATTTTATTCCTAGCTGCTTCAAGTCTTCTAACGGGAGACTTGAGGCTAAGCAATGAAAGCAAAGTCTGTGACTTTGTCTGTTTTTCCCCCCTCTGGCGCAAGCGTGAGCGAAGCGGTGCTTGTGCCTCTCATTTCCGAAAGCGTCTGCTTTCCGCTAAAGGCGAAGGATTTTGAACCAATCTAGCATAAGCCTCGAGGCTTGTGCCAAGCTAAGTCAAGGTTTAGTTATAAATTGTCTATAAAATATAGTATTAAGTTAGATAAATTCTGTAATTAAGATAAATTTAATCATTAATCCAAATCTTTTTTTTATGACATCAAGTTAAGGAAGCATTAAAAAATATACATAAATTTATTCTAATATGACATTAGTAGGTAAAAAATTCCCAAATTTGGATGTAAATGCAATGAATGATTTGGGAGATACAATCAAAATTAACGTATTCAAAGAGGCCGTAGATAACAAAAAAAAGGTGTTACTCTTTTGGTATCCAAAAGACTTCACCTTTGTATGCCCAACAGAGCTTCACGCATTCCAAAGTTCTCTGAATGAGTTTGACAAAAGAAATACCATTGTTGTTGGAGCATCTTGCGATACACCTGAGGTACACTTTGCTTGGTTGAATACAAATAAAGATGATGGAGGCATCGAGGGAGTAACTTATAACCTTATTGCTGATAGCAATCGTAATTTAGCGAATGCTTTAGGAATTTTGGATATTGTAAATGTGTATTACGATGAAACTCAAAATCTGGAATTACTTGAAGGTGATAACGTAACTTACCGTGCTACTTATCTAATCGATGAAGAAGGAACTGTTTTTCATGAGAGTATCAATCACATGCCTTTGGGTCGTAATGTGAACGAGTTTCTGAGATTAATTGATGCTTTCACGCATGTTCAGGAAAAGGGTGAAGTCTGCCCTGCAAATTGGGAAGAAGGAAAAGAAGCCTTGATAGCCAACTTTGAAGGTGTTGCAAATTATTTGAAAACTGAATTAAACTAAGTAATGGTCATTGAATTAAAAGAAGATAATCTAGAGAGCTTTTTTGCAAATACTGAAAAGACAGTAGTGCAATACTCAGCTAGTTGGTGTGGAAATTGTCGAATTATGAAGCCAAAATTTAAAAAACTGGCTTCTGAAATGACGGACTTGCAGTTCATCATTGTAGATGCTGAAAAGTTTCCTGAATCTCGTAAGTTAGCTAAAGTTGATAACCTTCCTACATTTGCTATGTTTAAACAAGGCAGATTGGTAGGTCAGGTTCAGACCAATAAATTTGAAGTACTAAAAGATTTCATAAATGAAGATACCAATAATTAGACATCTCGTAGAGTTTACTGAGGAACATGATGAAGACTTTATCAAAAAATCTATACAGACACTCGAGGCACTTTGTGATTCAAGTTCTTTGAAAGATGATGAAATAGATGTCATTGGTGAATTATTATCTAACATGTATGGAGCAGTAGAAGTACTTGAAGACATTAGAGAAGGAACTCCAAAAAGGCAGGCACTCAATAGTTTTATGAAGCGTGTTCTTGGTTCTATTGACAAGTAAATACGATACTTGTGTTTAAGTACCTAGCTACTTTGAGTGTTCCTTAGAGAGTACTTGAAACCCACAATAAATTGAAAAATCTGTTCTGTGGTTGGTTTCATTCTCTGGCTTGCCGCTGCGGAGACCAATTGCGTGAGTATAATGGTTTCAGTATGAATGTGAGAACAAACATGAGTTCTTTTCATATTTTTAAAAAAACTTAGGCGAGAAGGCTCAGGATATAACTCCAATTTGTTGCAAGCCTCTTGGTTTGCAACAGATTGATAGCTTTAAGTGAAGGAAAAGCAAACAATTCTGACCATGAAAGAGGTTTTACCTAGCCGAGGGTTTGCAAACCTTTGGCTATGGAAAATATCAAACTCGATGACACAACTATTTAGTTCAACCCTTCTAGCTTGAACTTGGTATCAAGGGTAGCTCAAAATTCACTGTGCAAGCAAAGATGATTGTATTAAGTAGATACTGGGCTTGTATAAGCCACTTTTCTATATTACCTAATCTGAAACTCAATCCCGTACAGTTTCAACTCTTCCAAAATAGGCTCATATAGTTCAGGCAGGGTAGGAATAAAAACCCCCGACAATTTGATTTTACCTTCCATCAATAGTTTGGTAGCAATGGCAAGCGGCAGACCTACCGTTTTGGCTATAGCAGTGCGTTGTGCGTTCTCACCTTTCACCACCAAGTCAGCAGTAAAAAGATAATTTTTATTCTCCATTTCGTAGCCAATCTGATGTTGCATTACTATCATATCGCAGTCAGTAGTTTTTAAAGCCCATTTTTCTGAAAGTAGGTGTAGCAATACTTGGGCAGGTGTAGCTTTCTTGAGTCCTATTTTTTGCTCAGAGAGCAATCCTAGCCACAGTATTTTTTGAAAAGCCTCTTCAACTTCGGCAATATTTAGATAGTTTGCCAGGGTTTTTTGTGCATCTTTTGTTTCGGTATGAGGCATAAAACGAAGAGTAAAATCTTTGTAGTGTATATCTGCCAAGTGCTCAATCAAGATTTCATCATTGGTAAGTCCTAGCTGAATGAGCAAATCCCAGGCCTTGGCAAAGCCCTTTCTACGAAGTGTACCTCTTTCAAGGGTAAGTACATCTTCTAGTTGATAGGCTTTCTGGTATTTGAGTGCATCTCGGTTAGGATAGGCCTCAAAATTTCCAAGTTCCTCAATCTCAATGCTTTGCGTTCTTCTAAAAAGTTGCCAATAGGGCACATATTGCACCTTCCCGTTTTTGAGTGTTTTTGAAAGCCCTCCTTGTCCTGCTTTGACTACGTTTTGAGGATTCCAAGTAAATTTATATTGCCAAGGGTTATCCTCTGACTCAGGGGCTACTAATGCTCCAGCAAAAGAGCGGAAGGTATGTACTTTACCTCCTCTTTTTTTGATGGCTTGGATAAAAGCACAAGCTGAGAGATGGTCTAGCCCTGGGTCTAGCCCTGTTTCGTTCAGAAAAAACAGTTCTTTTTGTTTTACTTCTGCTTCCATAGCCTGTATTTCAGGAGGTAGGTAAGAAGCGGTAAGCAAGTGGCATTGCATTTGTAAACAATACTTGGCAACAAGGGGCTGCAATAAAGCAGGAAGCAAAGAGACCACAACTTGGTATTCTTGAAATACATCTTGGGTTTCTTCTGCTTGATTGATGTCTAGCAAGTGGGTAATTAAGTGTGGAAACTGCGTTTGCTTTTGCGCCAAAAGAGAGGCAGAGTTATCGGCAAGCCCTATTTTCCAATTAAAGTCAAGTGATTTTATATATAAATACTCAATCAGATAATGTGAAGAAAGCCCTGCACCAAGAATTAAAATTTTTTGAAACATAAAAATTCGCAAGTTTTTTGATAACAAATTAATAATATTTAAAAATTAGTTGCAATTTACAGGTCTTATGCTTAAGTTTAGCCTGAAAAATTAGAATACTATTGGGTTCAAATAGTTGATTCTTTGACAATTTTTGTGATTGTGTGCGATAAGATGAGCTAAATACTGTTTAGAACATAAATGCCAGCGGATTAGAAGTCTGCTGCTGCAGATTTCCACAAAAATTGTCAGACCACTAAATAGTTTCTTTTATTGCATTTTAAAGATGAGAAAATAATATGGAAAATTCAAAAAGCAGCTTGAGGTCTATTCGTAGTCGTCTCATCTTGTTTTTTCTTTTTTTTGTAATCACCATTAGCCTGAGTCATTTCTTGGCGCGCAGTGCTTTTGAAGATTTAGAAAAATACCAAGTCATTGTGCAGCAAGCTTCACAAAACAATGAAATTGTGGAGCAAATCATCAACTATGCAGATGAACTTGTAGATAATCAAAAAAATGTATTGCCTTTGCTCAACAATGACATCCGCCGCTTTGACATCAATCTCGAAAAACTCGAGGATGGAGGCACAGTCGTATTTGAGAACCAAAGGATGACGCTTCCTAAGGCAGACAAAAATGTGCAACCTATCATTAAAAAAATTTATAATATTTGGTCTTCTCAGTTCAAACAAGAAGCGTTGGTATTTGTCAATCAAGAAATTTTTATAGACTCTCTCTACCTTAAAGGGCAAAGGCAACTTACCCCACGTGCTCGGCAAGCACTCCAAAGCCTGCGCCAAAAACGAGAAGTACTCATCACGCTTAATAATCAATTGATTGACAAGTACTTACTTATTTCAAAACGTCAAAAAGACCAAGCCAATTTCACACTCTGGACTATCTTGTTTATCAACTTTGGTTTACTTGGGGTAGGCTTTTACCTCATTCAGCGCATCATTATTCGCCCACTCACCGAGATTTCTCAAGTAGCACAATCTATAGAGCAAGGAAATTTCAATCAAAAAGTAAACTATACGCAGAACAACGAGGTGGGTTCGGTAGCTACTGCTATCAACAATATGGCAGATAAAATCAAAATGGCAACTGATTTTATTAAAAATATTGAAGAAGGAAATCTCTCAGTGGCCTATCAATCTAGCGAAACCAATGGGCAAGCCGTTGGCAAAGACTCTTTGGTAGGCGTGCTTATCACTATGCGAGACAAGCTGAGAACGCTTGCCGAGGAAGAGGATGCACGCAACTGGTCAGTAGAAGGCTTGGCTAAATTTGGGCAAATCTTACAATCTTATACCGAAGATACAGAATCACTTTCTTATGCCATCATCTCTAATGTAGTAGAGTATGTCAATGCCAACCAAGGAGGAATATTCATTGCCAATGATGAAGACACAACTGATGAAGGAGAGGAGTATCTTGAGCTGGTGGCATGCTATGCCTTTCAGCGTAGAAGGTACTTAGAAAGAAAAATTATGATAGGTGAAGGCTTGGTAGGGCAGGCTTTCAAAGATTCTGATACCATTTATATCACAGATATTCCTGCCAATTATGTAGATATTACCTCTGGGCTAGGTGGCGACAAGCCGCGTAGTGTGCTGGTGATTCCACTCAAACTGAGCGACCGAGTCTATGGTGTAATGGAATTGGCTTCTTTTTATGAGTTCAAGCCTTATCAGATTGAGTTTTTGGAAAAACTAGGCGAAAATATTGCCTCCAATCTCAACACCTCTCGCACCAACGAGCGTACACGAAAATTGCTAGATGAATCAACCAAAATTACCGAAAAACTCAGAAAACAAGAGCAAGAACTTACCCTGAGTCTGGAAGTATTGGAAGATACACAGCAAGAGATGCAAAAAAATCAAGAAGCACTGGCAGCCCAATCTTTTGCAATACAATCTACACTCATCACCGTAGAGCTAGGAATGGACCAAACCATCTTGACTGCCAACCATCTCTTCTTAAAAACTATCAAGTATAGAGAAGAAGAACTTGTAGGAAAGCTACATCGTAACCTTATCCCCTCTGGTAGGGCAGAGGAGGCGCAATTTGCCAAATTGTGGCAAGATTTGAGAGAAGGAAAGCCACACTACGGAGAGTTTAAGCACATCGCAAAAGATGGCTCAGAAGTATGGCTCAAAGCTACTTACTCTCCCCTCAAAGATAAAAATGGCAAACCTTACAAAATCTTAAAATTAGCCTTTGATGTTACAGAAGAAAAACGCCTAAGGCTAGATTTTAAAGAACAATTAGATTCTTTCAAACGATCTAGTGCTGTGGTAGAGTTTAGTCCAGGAGGAAAAATTATTGATGCCAATGATAATTTTCTAGACCTGATGGGCTACAAAAGAGATGAAATCATAGGACGCGAGCATACACTCATTGTGCCTGATGATGAAAAACAGGCTAAGTCATATCTTGCACTTTGGCATAAGCTCAAACAAGGCCGATACCATATTGGAGAAGTAAAACGCATCACCAAAACAGGGCAGATTGTATGGTTTCAAGGGAGTTTTAATCCTATCCTAGACCTCAACGGAAGACCCTACAAAATTATTGAGTTTATTATTGATGTAACAGCACGAAAAAATGCAGAGGCGCGTATCTTGGCTACCAAAGAAGAACTCCAACAAAAAGAGGCAAACCTGAGCGCACTCATCAACAATACTGATGATACAATTTATACCATAGGAAACAATTACCGTGTTATACTCTTTAATGAAACAGCTACACGCTTTTATGAAGAACTAGGTGAAAGCCTCCGACTTGGCTCTAACATGCTAGAGCTTGTACCCAAAAACTATTATTATATCTGGAAAGGGTTCTATGACCGCGCCCTCAATGGAGAAAAATTTTCTATTGAACAAGCCATTTTTAGTGAAAAAACAAACCAAAAGTTTTACCTCAATATGTCTTTTAACCCCATCAAAGATGAAAATGCCGAGGTAACAGGGGTATCGGTGTTTTCCCGAGATATTACACAAAGAAAACAACGGGAATTAGATATTGCAGATTTTACAAAGAAACAAGCAGCACGTACAGCACGCATCATAGAAACACAAAAGCAGCATCTCCAAACTTCTATTGAACAAGCTGAAGCCATTAGAAAACAACTTCAGCAAGAAATGAAAGACAAACAAGCCTATGTAGAAAGCATAGAGCAAACCTTGCGCCTGTACCAGGCTACTTCTTGTGCCTTACTGACTATCAACCACGAATACTGTATTACTTACTACAATCCACAAGCACACAGCCTCTACAAAGAATGGCACTTCAGCTTGCAGCCCGAATATGATTTATTAGATACTTTTCCCAACCATCGGTTTCATCTCTGGAAAAGCTACTGCGACAGGGTGCTCAAAGGAGAAAAATTTACAATATATCAGACTTTTAAAAACCGCTATGATAGTGAACTGCGTGTGTTTGCTATTGATTTTCACCCGATTACCACCGTTATCTATGAAGTAACCCATGCGCTTATCATTGCTAATGATATTACAGATTTTGCCAAAGAACGTTTGCACAAACAACAAGCCAGTATCAAAAGGCTCAAACAACGTTATCAATGGAAATTTAAGACACTCAACAAAGAAATCAATGAGCTACACGAAGAAATAAAAGCCAAGGAAAGTACTGTACAATATCAACTTTCTTGTAAAAATGAAGTCATCAGGTTACTTGACCAATACCACGAAGCTATTTTGCTACGCATTGATAAAGAATACCTCTGTAAAGAATATTCTCTCAAAACGGCTAAGTTTTTTGGGCAATGGCGTTTGATACTTCAGCCCGATTATCACTTACCAGACACTTTCACAATGGAAGTATTTTATGAATGGATGGCATTACTCGAGCGTGCTTTTGAAGGTGAACACATCAAAGTAGAAGAAATTTTCATCAACAGGGTACAAAAAAGCATCGCCTTGTTTGAGATTGTCCTTTTGCCTGAGTTTGATGCACAAAACCAAGTCCGACATGTCGTAATTGAACTTAAAGATATTACTAGCCTGCTTTCTGAAAGGCGACAAAAGTTATAAGTAAAAGATTTGCCCCACTATTATACCCTTATCTAAAACTCTGTCAGATTTTGATTAAAATGGAATATTTGAGTGTTTAAAATAAGAAGTTGCTTGTTTTTATTCACCTCTTCATTGTTTTAGTAGCGGTCTGATGACTTTTAGAAAGAATAGACAGAAAATCTAAAAAAAGCCCTTCTTGCTTTTCTCAAATGAAAAGTAAAAAGGGCTTTTGGTGATGCATCAATAGAAAAAAACTACTTAGGGTTCAATACCATATCTATCCTTGCCAATAGTTCATCATAATGCGCTCTTGTGAGTTCATCGCCACTTGCAGCAGCTCTACGCACTAAGTTTTGAATCTTTTTGAGTTCAGCCCTTGCAATAGGACGAATATCCGATTGGCTTGCGCTGATGGGGGTATAATCACCAAAACTACCACTGCCTGGGCGTTGCTCATTTTTCATCAGCCCTTCGAGCTGCTCTACATAAGCACGCTGCAAATTACGGCGATAAGTATCTACCTTTTGGCTTCTAAGGGCTTCTGTCCAGATGCCCTGACGCAGGTCATCAAGCATTGTAAGGCAAGTATAGGCTTTGTCTCCATTCATGGTTTCGTTCTCAATCATACGTGCCCAGCGGCTAAAGTCCATTAGTTGTCCTAGGATACGTACTTGGCTTTGGCGGATACGATTGATAATGCCTGCCCACTCAATTTTATTGAGAATTTCCTCTCTAATCATCCAGGTAGGTGTATTGAAGGCTTGGTCTATTAAGAATTTAATAGCTTCTTTTTGTTTTTGCTTGGGTGTGTGGGTATAGACGGCTCCCTCTTGGTCGTAAGTCTTAAAGTCTTCATATACTCCGCCTACATTGGCAGTTACATGCCCCATGTATCTATTCCATTGACCGAGTACTTGTAAGAACATTTCCTGCAAGTCATCATAATCTTTGGCATCTTCTTTTGTCCATTCAATCAAATTAGGTAAGATTTGCTTCAAGTTGGCAATGCCATAAGTACTTGCTTTCATAGCGTCATCTCCGAGGTCTTCGGTTTGTGCCGAAGGGTCTAAGGGTATGCCGCGCTGTCTTCCAAATCTATAAAGCGGGTCTCCTTCGTGGTTTCTAATCCATTCATTCAAGATTTTACGTTCTTCTTCGGGTGTATTTGCATTGATAATGGGTCTGTAGCCCCATCTAATGGCGTGTTTGTCATAAATACCAATATCTGGCATAAGTGCTACGCCTTTGTCTTCGGGTTGTGCTACATAGTTGAAGCGGGCATAATCCATAATAGAGGGTGCCGTGCCCATTTTTTGTGTAAACGTGGCAGAGCGGAGCGAATCAACAGGATATGCCGAGCTAGAACCCATGTTGTGAGGCAAGCCCAATGTATGCCCTACTTCGTGTGCGGACACGAAACGAATACAACGCCCCATAACATCATCATCAAATTGTACTTTGCGTGCGGCAGGGTTTACGGCAGCCGTTTGGATAAAGTACCAATTGCGCAAGAGGTTCATCACGTTGTGGTACCAGATAATATCACTTTCCAGAATCTCACCAGTGCGAGGGTCGTGTACGTGTGGGCCCATAGCATTTTGAATATTATTAGCAGTATAGCGAATCACAGAGTAGCGTACATCTTCGGGGCTAAACTCGGGGTCTTCTTCGGCAGTAGGAGGGTCTTTGGCAATGATGGCATTTTTAAAGCCTGCTTCTTCAAAGGCTTTTTGCCAATCTTCTACCCCTTGTTTGAGGTAAGGTCTCCATTTTTCGGGTGTGGCGGGGTCTATATAATAGACAATGGGTTTAACAGGTTCTACCAATTCGCCTCTTGCAAAGGCTTCTGGGTCTTTGGGCTCTAGCCTCCAGCGTGTGATGTATTGCTTGGGAGTTGCCTTTTGGTAATCATCATTGTAGCTTGTTTGTCTGATAGAGAAATACCCTACACGGTTATCAAATAGGCGAGGCATCATAGGATTTTCGGGCAGCAGAATCATAGATTGGTTCATCTCTACTGAGAGTGACTGTGTAATAGAGTTAGAAGGTAGTCGGCCTGCATTGTAGGTAAGCACGTGTCGTACTTCTACATTTTTAGGAAAACTTTTTACAGCCATTATCATACTGCGGCTTTTGTCCAATGCTTTCACTTGAAATTGTCTGCGTTGCCCTTCGTTAAGTGCGCCAATCATGGCTACATCAGTAGTAAAGAGATTGCTTACTTCTACTACATATCCTTCATTTTCACCTTTGATGGCGGCAATGTCAAAAGCCATTATGACAGGTTCAAAGTTGTTATTTTTGACAGATTGATAAATGGGTAAATCTTCATTAGCTACATTGGCATAAGAAACTGAGCGAAGCAAAAGCTGCTCGCCGTGCTTCTGCCAACGGATTACTTGCTGCGGGCGGGTACGCATACCTGCTCCTCCAAAAGTAAGCCCTTCTGTGGTGCCTGATAGACGAGAAACGACTAGTATCTCACGGCTGAGCAGAGAATCAGGAATCTCAAAATAATGCTTCAATCCTACGGCGTGATAAGTGAAAAGCCCCTCATCTGTTTTTGCATTGCTAGTGATGATGTCTTTATAAGGCTTAATCTTGCTATCTGTTTTGGGCTTTCTTGCTGCCTCAGTACCTGTGGTAGGTGTAGCTGGTGTATTTTTTTTCCCTTTTTTTTGTGCTTGTGTATCAGGAGCGATAAGCAACATAGCCATAGCTACCAAGACACATAAGAATAAGTAATTTTTTTTCATCGATATAATTATTTTTAATGTAAAATCCAAAAATATAATCAATCAATGATATTCACACTTTTTAAGCTATCGATAACATGAATTTAATAGATGGTTTATTGATAAGTAAAGAAACTTAAATAAATTGTACAAAAAAGTTATAGTTTTGTTTTTC
>CAYZQI010000155.1:0-11296 GCA_964480455.1 uncultured Cytophagaceae bacterium | reverse complement strand
GTTGCTTCCACTCAATTTTATCTTCTATCCAAAGTCCAGAGAAGAGTGCTTTGTTACCCAAGAAAAGCTCTTTCAAAGTGCTGAGCAGCAAGGACTTGCCAAACCTGCGAGGACGGGAAAAGAAATATACCTTTGAATTGCTTACCAATTCATAAATATACTTTGTTTTGTCTATGTAAAGAAAGTTTCCTTGTCTCAGTTCTCTAAAATCTTGTATGCCTATGGGAAGTTTTTTCATCATCATTTGTGCTTTCTACAAAGATAAGAAAAAATTGGATTAAATAATCACCAAGATTGTACAACAAAAAAGCCAACCTCAAAGAGATTGGCTTTTTCAGAACTATTATTTCCTAATTTAAAAACTTACTTGCATTTTCTTTTTCTCAGCTTTACCACGTAGCTTGAGTTTATCTGTGAAGAGGTACATAATCGGTACAATCACAAGGGTAAGGAAGGTAGCGAAGGTGAGCCCAAAAATCACTGTCCAAGCCATTGGGCCAAAGAAAGCAACATTATCACCTCCAAAGTAGATTTTAGGGTCAAAAGAACCAAGTAAGGAGATAAAATCTATGTTTAAGCCTGTGGCAAGTGGCAATAGACCAAGTACTGTTGTAATGGCAGTGAGCAATACAGGGCGGAGGCGAGTTCTACCTGCTTCAGCAATACACTTCAAGAATTCATCTTCGGGCAGATGGTCTTCGGGTTCTAGCCCCAAGTCTGCCTTTCGGCGCGCACGCAGAAGGTTAGTGTAGTCAATCAACACAATGGCATTGTTTACTACTACCCCTGCAAGCGATATAATCCCAATACCTGTCATCAAAATTACGAAGTCCATTCTAAAAATAACCAAGCCCAAGAATACTCCTATGATTGAAAACAGCACAGAACACATAATAACAAGGGGAGCAGAAATAGAATTAAATTGTGTAACAATAATCAAGAATACCATAAATAAAGCAAGTAAGAAGGCACGTGTCAAAAAATCACTTGATTCTTGCTGCTCCTCTTGTTCTCCTGTAAACTTCACCTGAAAGCCCTCAGGAATACCAAAAGTTCCTACTAATTTCTTGAGTTGTATCACGATTTCGTTGGCGTTGTAGCCTTCCTTTACATTGGAAGAAATAGAAATTACCTTGTCTAAATCTTTGCGTTTGACAGAGCCAAAAGAAGAATTGAACTCAAAGTCAGCAACTGAAGCTATTGGTATTTGCTTGTAATTTCCTCTATCATTAATGGTGATGTTCTTGTTTCGGAGTGCCTCTATGTCATAGCGTTGCTCATCATTGAGGCGAAGTTGTATGGGGTGGTCATCTTTACCATCTTTAAATTTTGATACTTCTAAGCCAAAAAGGGCAGTACGTAGTTCACTAGCGATAGATTGACTTGAAAGTCCTGCGAGGCGTGCTTTTTCTCTATCCACATTGACCAAGAGTTCGGGCTTCCCTGTTTCTAAGTCTTGTTTGAGTTCTTCTATGCCTGGTATATCTGCATCTTCAAGGTATTTCTCAAGTTTATCTGCCAATGCAATTAGTTTTTCATAATCTTCACCAATGACCTCTATATTGATGGGTGCACCAAGAGGAGGTCCTGCCGCATCTTTATCGGCAGTAATTTGTACGCCTGCATAGTTTTTGACTTCTTCACGCACTATTTCTAGGAGTTCGCTTGTGTTTTGTCCTTTTCGGTATTCAAATTCTTTGAAGGAAATAGTAATCTTGGCACGGTTGGGCGTAACACCTTGCTGAGGCCCTTCGTTGGGGTCGGTTGTCCCCTCTCCTACTTGCGCTATGATGGCATCAGTCATATAATTGTAAGGTTCCATTAATTTGATGATGCGGTCTTCGAGCCGCATAGTGAGTTTATTGGTTTCTTCTATGTCTGTACCTACGGGTTTTTGGATAAAGATATTGACATAGTTAGGCTCATTGGCAGGGAAGAAATCTACTTTCAAGCCGCTCACACTTACCAACCAAACAGAGAAAAACAGCATGAAAACTGTTCCCCCGAAGAAAAAGTAAGGATTCCAGCCTCTGAGGGCAAAGTTAATAGTTTTGGAGTAGATGTTTTCAAGGAAAGTAAGTCCTTTTTGCTGAAACCAAGTAGCGGCAGGTGTAAGCACAAAGATGTTCAGGTACATAAATACGCCTACAATCATCAACAGATTGGCAAGGGTGTAAGCACCCCCAAAATAAAAAGGTACACTAAATAAAATAAAAGCACCTGCTATGATAAGGCTTCGCTTGCTCACTTTCTTTTTCTCGTTTTCTAGCTTGGCAAAAAGCATTGCAATGGCAGGGTTAATCACCAATGCCACAAAAAGAGAAGAAGACAATACAATGATGAGTGTAATGGGAAGGTACTTCATGAAATCGCCTAAAATGCCTTGCCAAAATGCCAAGGGCAAAAAAGCAGCTACCGTAGTGGCTGTAGAGGCTATGATAGGCCAAGCAATCTCCCCTACACCTTCTTTAATGGCACGTTTGAGCGGCAGCCCCTCCTCTAGCATACGGTAGATATTTTCAATTACCACAATGCCGTTATCTACCAACATTCCGAGTGCTAGAATCAGAGAAAAAAGCACCATCATGTTTAGCGTTACGCCCATCACATTTAAGATAACAAAAGAAATAAACATAGACAACGGTATGGCAATCCCTACAAACAAAGCAGAGCGCAATCCCATAAAAAACAACAATACCAATACCACCAAAATCACCCCTGAAATGATGCTATTTTCAAGGTTGCTTACCATGTAGCGAATATTTCGGGACTGGTCGTTGGTAAGGGCTATCTCGAGGTCAGCAGGAAAACGCTCTTTTTGTGCTTTTGCCAAAAGTGCTTTTATCTTATCAGAAGCATCTAAGATGTTCTTACCACTTCGCTTCACAACATTGAGCGAAACCACAGGTAGCTTCCTTGAGCGTGCATAGCTTGATGCCTCCTCAAAGGTATCGTTCACTTCGGCTACATCACGCAAATAAACGGGATTTCCCTTTTCTGATTTTACGACTACATTCCTGATTTCTTCTATGTCTTTGAACTCACCAACTACACGAATAGAACGGCGAAACTCATCAGCTTTGATGTTACCACCCGACATGGTTACGTTTTCAGTTGCAATTGCTTGCGCTATGTCATTAAAACTCACCTTGCTTGCCTCCATTTTGTAGAGGTCAGCATCTATTCTGATTTCACGCTCCAAAGCCCCTCTGATGTCGGCATAAGAGATTTCAGGGAGTTTTTCTATTTCATCTTGAAGATACTCTGCATAAGCTTTCAACTGATTGATTTCGTATTTTCCTGATATATTAATGACCATAATCGGGATTTCAGAAAGTTTTACTTCAAATACTTGTGGGTCTCGGTCTAGGTCAGAGGGCAACTCACTTTTTGCCTTGTCCACGCCGTCTTTTACATCTTGCAAAGCACGGCTTATTTCTACACCTGTATTGAACTCTACTATGATGGTAGAGTAATCTTGGATAGAAGTAGAAGTAATTTTTTTGACATTGCTCACCGATTTGAGTTCTTTTTCGATAGGGCGTGTGATGAGGTTTTCCATGTCCACAGGCGAGTTGCCTGGGTAGGCAGTACCTACATACACTTGCGGAATCACTACTTCAGGAAAACTTTCCTTGGGCATAGTGATGTATGAAATGACTCCAAAAATAGTAATGATAAGGGCAAGTATAATGACACTTGTTCTGTTATCTACTGAAATTGAAGTCAAACCAAATTCTTTGGTAATGAGTTTGTTTGCTTTTTTCATGTTGAAATGTTTTTATATGGTTTTGTTTGACCTGAACCAAGTTTTCATATATATCCCCTTAAATCTCCCGAAGGGAGACTTACTAAAAACTCCCCCTTCGGGGGTTGGGGGGCTTTAGGTCTGGAAGATTTACCTTACTTCTCAGCAAGTTTAACTTCTTTTTCCTCTTCTATGATTTTGATAAATTCTCCATCTACTACCTCACGGAAGCCTTTGTTTATCAGTTGCTCATCACCTTTTAGCCCTTTTAGTATCTCAGTTTGGTTGCTGTAGGTTTTGCCTTTGGTGATGTAAATTTTCTTAGCAACGGTTCTTTTGTCTTTGTTGGCTACTACAAAAACAAACTCTCCTACTTTATCTTTTTGGATAATATTGGTAGGAATGACTACGGCTTGGGCTTGGGTATAATCTTGTACTTTTACCTTTGCCAAAAGTGCAGGCTTTAGGTCTCTGTCAGAATTATTAAGTTTCATTTCAATTTTGAAGGTGCGGTTATCAGGATTAATAGTTTCACTGATGCGTGTAATAGGTGTTTCTACTTCTTTGCCCAATGCAGGAAACTCGATTTTTACTGTATTGCCTACTTTGACTTTTCCGAGATAAGATTCTGAAATTTCTGCCACTACATTGACTTGCGTGGTGCTTACCAAGCGAAGCAAAGGCGAGCCAGGGGCAGCATTTTGCCCTCTTTTGGCTATGATTTCTTCTACTACGCCGCTAAATGGCGCATAGACATTGGAAAGTCCTGCTTGCGCACGCAATGTACCCAGCTGACGCTCGAGTGCATCTACATTGTTTTTGGCTTCTAAGTACTGTATTTCAGTACCTATTTTCTGCTCCCAAAGGTTTCTTCGTTTTTCCAAGATGGTTTTGGCAAGTTCTAAACGGGTTTGTACCTCAGAGATTTGATTGCTCACTACCTCTGAGCCTTGTGCTACAAGCAGTTGCCCTTGTGCCACAAATTGTCCTTCACTCACAGGCATTGCTCTGATGATGCCATTGCTTTCTGAGGAAAGCACAATGTTCTTGTCAGATGTTACACTGCCTTGCACCTCCAAGAAACTAGCAAAATCTTTGGTCTTTAGCTCAATTGCTGTTACCAAAATAGCATCTTCACGAGTCATTTTAAAATTAGGGTCTTCGCCTTGAATTTCTTTCTCGAGTACACGGATTTCAGCAGCCAATTGCTCTAATTGTTTTTGTTTTTCACGTAGTGTTTCTTTTTTGCTGTCAAGGCTATCGCTATCGCCTCCGCAAGCACCTACTGCTATCAGCAAGCTAAAAATTAAAAAATAAATGAGTTTTTTCATGATAAAATGGGTTTATGGTACGCTTATTCTAAATTACCAAGGGCTTTGTCTAAATCTACTTTTCGGATGAGTGCTTCATAAAGAGAAGCAAAATAATTGGTTTCGGCTTCTTTGTAATCTGCTTCGGCATTAATGACTTCTAGGTTAGAGCCTACACCATTTTGGTATTTAATCTTGGTTACTCTTGCCACTTCGGCGGCAAGCTCCATGTTGCGTTGCTGGTTCTGGAGTGTGAGTGCGCTTTCTGCAAAATTGGTTTGGGCTTGTGCTACCTCAAAATCAGCTAACTTTTCAAATTGTTTCATTTGTAGGTTTACCTTTTCTATCTCTACGTTCACCTTTGAGAGTGTATGTTTGCGGGCTGCACTGTAAATAGGTATTTTTAGATTAATACCATAATAACCAAAGGTGAACCAGTTTTGGTTAAATCGCCATACATCTCCAAAAGTATTGACCCCTGTATTGGTACCATAGGCAATGATACCTGATAGGCTGGGATAATAAATAGATTTTTCGTATTGTAAGCGAATGATTTGTAGTTCCTTATTTTTTTCTAAGAGTTTGTATTCAAATCTTGACTGTGGGCTACTGCTTACTCCTGCATAATCCTCAAATTTGAGGTCTATCTCTGCCAATGAACCCTCCACAGTGAGCGAATCGCGCACGGGCATGCCCATTTGAAATTTCAGGATTTGCTTGGCTATATCTACAGCTTGATAGGCTTTCTGACGCTCCACCGCTAAGTTGTTGTAGGCTACTTCTACCCGCTGCACTTCTAGCAGTTCTGCAAAGCCATTGTCATATAAGGCTTTGGTTTCTCTCAGCAAGGTATCTAAGCGTTGGTAGTTCTTGTCGAGCAATGCAAGTCTTTCACGGCTCACCAATACGCCATAATAGGCTTTAGATACATTGGCAGTAATGTCTATTTTGCCAAATTCTGATTGTACACGCTGCAAATCTGCATATTGACGTGCGGCTTTTAGCCCCAAGAGATAGGAAAAATCAAATATCAATTGCTCAAGCGTAACAGAAGCATTCGCACCATATTTGGGCTGAAACTGTACAGGTACGAATAAATCTTCGGGGGCGGTGTTATCAAACAAAAAAGCAGGCACAAAAGAGCGTTGTATTATAAAGTTACTCTGAAACCCTGCACTCGCATTCACCTTAGGAAAACCTCTTGCTAAGTTTTCGCCTACTTCAGCCTCAGCAGTTCTCACTTCTAAGCGTGCTAGTTTGAGGCTTTCTTGGTTTTGGAGTGCAAAATTGATACAGCCTTGCAAATCATAACTCGAGATACCAATAGTATTATCTTCTATGCTAAAATCATCATTATCAGGAACTTGGGCTTGGAGTAGTGCTGTCTGAAAAATACACAAAAAAATAGCAGACAGTCTAAAAAATAATTGTTTCATGGATTTTGTGAAATTTACCCCTAGTTCGCCCCCCTTAGGGGGCTTACTTAGGAGTTGGTTTTACATGGTTATATGGCTTGTGATGGTATTTTTAATTTTTTAGATTTAGTGCTTTATGTTGATTTTTTGATATGCTTCCATCAATTGGTATCCTTGCAGTGTTACCATGCCACGCATCATAAAATCAACCATTTTGATATGGGTCTGCCATAGATTATGCTTTTCGGGTGGAAATACACGCACATCACTTGCCCAAGTGAGCATCTGTCTCCAGAGTATTGATACAAACTCGGGGTCTATATCTTCTCTGTAAAGACCATCTTTGATACCCCATTGTATGTTACGCTGCATTACCTCACTCATGGTTTTGTTATCAAAATCTTCATGTATCTGATGTGCTTCAGGGTAATACTTCTCTAAGTCATAAATGACCGCAGGGTTGCTATTGGCATAGATACCATTAAAATAATCAGATACTTCTAGGACAAATTCTATGGCATTTTTGGCTTTGTTTTCAAATTCTGTGATTACCTTTTGGTCGTCTGCGCAGATACGTGTTGCAAATAAGTTTACCAGCTCATTTTTATCTTTGAAAGACTGATAAATTGTTTTCTTAGATATTCCTAACTCTTTTGCTAGGTCGTCCATTGTTACACTTCTGATGCCGTAGCGCATAAACATCTGTTTTGCCTGTGCTAAAATTTTTTCTCTTTGTTCTTCTTTTTCTTTGTTTTCAAACCCCATTATTTTTGTAATTCTTTTGCAATGTTATGAGTAAAAAACTTAGGAAACTAAAAAAAGTTTTAAAGTTTCTGATAAATTAGGAATTATTTTTTTGGTTTTGACTTTTTCTAAGATTATCTTGTAAAAAACTTAGGAAACTTACTCTGTCTTTACAGTTTCCCTTGATAACATTTAACAATGCCTTTGGTTTGGTTTTTTACATAAGTTGTTATTTTCTTTTCATTCATATTGCAAAGAAATAAGGCTTACTTTTACTGGCAAGTAAAAAAACTCAAGTGAACTGAATGGGACTTGAATTGGGTAAATTAGTAGTTGAGATGATGCTTTTTTAGTCTCAATATAAAATACTAAACATAAAGCCATACAGTAGTCACCATAGATTCATTTAAGCCGCTACCTAAGGCACACAGAGAAAACTGATTGGACAGATAAAACACAGATTTTAAACTACTTGATTCCTAAATGATTGAGTGGCAACCCAAGTTGAATGATTAAACGAAACAAAAGCCTATGGAATTCGGAAAAGTACCCCAAACATTACTCTCACAAGTGGATTTTAGTTTTCCTGCCGTACCAGCATTTAATCAAAAATATCTGAAAATAGAGGAAGAAAAAGATGTACCCTCCTTGTACTTCGCCTGTCCTATTTGGGTAAACCAAAACTGGGTTGGCAATGCCTATCCGACAGGCACTAAATCAAAGGATTATCTCTACCAATATGCAAGGCATTTTAACAGCATAGAGCTCAACAGTACACACTACCATATTCCTGATGCACAAACGATTCAGCGTTGGGCAAGCGAAGTGAGTAATCATTTTAAGTTCTCACCCAAGTTTCCTCAAGAGATTAGTCATCATTTACTACCCCAAGGAAAGGCAAAAGCACTGTCTAATATTTTTTGTGAGCGTATGCAGGGCTTGAGTAAGCATTTAGGGCGAAGTTTTGTACAGCTTCCGCCACATTTTGCCCCTCAACATGTAGATAAATTAGAAAGATTCTTAGATGAACTTCCCGAAGATTTCCAAGTAGCAGTAGAACTTAGGCATAAGGGTTGGTTCAAAGAAGCCTGTTTTGCTCAAACTGCTGAGCTACTCCACCAATATCAAGCAACTTGGGTGATTACTGACGTGGCAGGGCAGCGCAAGGTGATGCACTTAGGACTTACGCAACCAAGTACGATGGTGCGTTTTGTGGGCAACGGGCTACACCCAACAGACACCCTACGCATGCAGGTTTGGGCAAAACAACTTGCGGATTGGATTAAAGAAGGAATATCGGAGATTTATTTTTTTATGCACCAGCCCAACAATGACGCAGCCCCTCAAGCTCTTCGCTTGTTTATCAAATACTTCAATGAGGTATCAGGTTTTTCTGTACCTATCCCTCGTACTTACCAAAGCTATCAGCAGCAAAGTTTGTTCTAATACCAGATGATAATAGACGTTCCAGTTTTTTAAAAAGTGGAACGTCTATATTTCACATACTTTTTATAAGTGCTTTGCAAAAATTGGTGTGGATGACTATAGGATATTATGGAATTTCTATACTTGTTACCATAGCCTGTAGCAGTGCCTGATGAGGTGTTTTTGGGGTGCTTAATGTATAGGCAAGCACTACTCGGTCGCCTTGTTGTATGGCAGCTACCGTAATGGCTACACCCGCAGATTTTCCTTGAGCTTGGTAAAAGGCATTTTTTTTCAATGTGTTGATTTTCTCGAAGCTACACTGAGGCATTTGAGATTGCATATTTTTCAAAAACTCTTCTAAAATGAACTCAGGATTGTATTGCCGCTCAAAAGCCGTAAGAGCAAAGAAAGCACTTTGGTCAGGTGCGGCATAAACCACAAAGTCGTTGTCTTGAATGGTTTGCGTGCTCGATTTCCAATCTTTTGCAATGAGTTCTTTAAAATCTTCTCTCAGAGGTACGACAGATTGGGCTAGCCCTGAGGAAGCAAAACAACCCAATAGTAATAAAACAATGAAAAAATTTTGGAAGTGTATCTTGTGAGTCATTTTATACTTGTTGATTTATTGTAGTATTCAATTACTCACAGATATACGCACTGAGTAGCACACAAGATAGCTCAAAAAAAATGCAAATCTGCTTGATGTAAGTTTTGAGCTAGAATCTATTTACCAGCTAATCACCTCGTTAAGAAATGCTGAACAAGGCTATTTACAAAACCTCAGCCTTTTTTGCGGTTTTTGAGTGCAAAAGAGTAGCCTATCTTGATGCTTGCCGTGATGCTAAAATTCAGGAAGCTACCGGGTGAGCGGACATCTATTTGGCTAAAAAACTGCTCGTCCTCTTCAATGTCAAAGCCCTCTTCTGAAAATGCTACATTGATAAACCTGCCTCCAATTCCCACATAATAATCTAAACAGAATTTAGGTCCATAAAAACGCTGTTCACCTATTTTGAAGTGTAACAAACCTACATTTTTGATGCGTTGATAGCTTACAAACTGCTGAAAGGCGCATTGCCCATCTTCGCACTCTTGCCCTAAGAAGCCCTCTTCAAAGAAGATGGTGTTTTTCCAACCTAGGTCTAGGGCCAGATAGCCATGTTTGCGGGCTTTTTTTTCAGCAAGATAAGCCCGAAAGCGTGCAGAGTTTTCTAGTTCAGGGTTTCGGAAGACAGCACGCCGCATAGATGGGCTCAATCTGTTAGCAGAGGTGAAGTAGTAACGCCCCTCAATGCGCACCCGAATATTGCGGTAGCGTTCACTGTTAAACTCAGGGTCATAATAAAAGGAGGTTAAGTGATTGCCATAGCCAAACTGCCCCTGAATGGAAAATTGAGGGTGGAATTTATACTCTAACCCAAACTCAAAAGTATTGTAAATTGGCTCTGCCATTGTAAGAGGAGCAAACTTTAAGGTGAGGCTTGGCGTATGCCTAAAGGTAGCCAATTTAGGGCTATCATATCCTTCGGTGTCTTGTGCTTGTAAGGACACGCTCAAAGTCAAACACAGGTATATTAATAGTATTTTTTGTTGCATAAATTAAAAGTGTATAGTATTTTTTTGATGTTTTTTTCACAAATATAAGTGCATTTTATCGCTTTATAAACAACCCATTATTTCTTGATTATCTCTTACTCGATAAAGTATAGCCTATTCTAATGCCCGCAGTGCCAGTAATGCCAAAGTTTCTCCAATTACGCACCAATTGGGGGCGAAAGCGACCAATACCCCAGCGAGAAGCATAGGCAAGACTAGCATGATTTACCTCAGTAAACCATCCTTCTACGGAGGTTTTTTTATTCCACACGCCAATGCCTAACCCTACATACATATCAATAAACAGTCTTCCATTGGCATAGTAAATTAACGACCCCCTTTTTAGAAGCAGCATTGTTATGTTGTCTCTTATCGTAAAATCAGTAAAGGAGGAATAACTACAAAGTCTAGGTTCAATACATTCTTGCCCTACCATACCGCTATGCCAGAATTTTCTTATCAATTGATTGTATTCTACAGATAAATAATTATTGACTTCTTCGGTGTCTTTTGTGGGGCATCTTATGATGACCACTTCTTTTTTGGCTTTGTAATACCATCTCAATTCTCCCTTCACTCGAAATCGGTTGTAAATTTCATCGTACATGTTGATAGGTTTCATCAGACTGTTGCCAAATCCTACCTGACCATAGACCGAAAAAGCAGGGCTAAACCTGTAATCCACTCCAATATCTATAGAGTTGTAGCGTCTGAGGTAGTTCAGGGGTTCAGCAACGATAGACACCCTGTCGGTAAAGTTTCTTCTGGTTTGTTTTTTTGGCATTCTTACAAAAGGCTGTGTGGCGGCGGTTTGCGCAAAAAAGACAAGCAACAGCGAACCCATCATTATTTTCTTCATGATAGTTAATTTTAAAAAGTTTGTGTGTGTGTTGTATTTTTATTATTGGCTTGACTTACTTTATAATAAGCCCAGCTATTTTGTTTTGCATAGCTGATTGAAAAGTACTTCGTATTTACAACAATTGGCTCAGAAGTGTGAGCGTCAGGTCTTGCTGTGAGTATTGATATTGAAAAATACCGTCTTCCCCTGTTAC
>CAYZQI010000154.1:0-11315 GCA_964480455.1 uncultured Cytophagaceae bacterium | reverse complement strand
ATTATCAATTATTCAAAAATAAAGATGATGAGTTATTTTTTACTCTTTCCTTAAAAACCTTTCTCTGCTTTGCACTGTAAGAAACAGCCTCACTCTACATCAAAAATTAGGTCTTTTATGCTTGATTTTTGACATATAAAATCAATCAAACCTTTTACTTTAAACCGATAAATTGATATGAAACATTTTCAAAATTATTTTGCTGTTTTATTCTTTGTAATCATTTTTTTGGTGCTGCAAGCCTGTGAAAGTGAGTCTGTTGCACCCAATTCAAACAATGACAACACTAATCAAGACAACACCACTTTTCAAACAGAAATGCTCAATGCAGTCAATCAGCTACGTGCAGAGGGTTGCACTTGTGGAAGTACTGTAATGCCTCCCGTAGCAGCACTTAATTGGGACAATATGCTGGAGAATGCCGCAAGCATACACGCCAATGATATGGAACAAAACAACAACAACTCGCATACGGGTACTGACGGCAGCAGCGCAGGACAACGCGTAACTGCAGCAGGGTACAACTGGACAAGGGTTGGTGAAAATATTGCCTGGGGGCAAAGCTCTATCTCGCAGGTTATTAACGCTTGGAAAAACAGCGAAGGACATTGTAAAAACATGATGAATGTTAATTTTGCAGACTTTGGCGCAGCACAAAAAGGCACAAAATGGGTACAAGTTTTTGCCAAAAAATAATCTTTTTCTACGTTATGACCAAGTATCAAATTTCATAAAATTAATGGTGGAGCTTACCTTAATTGGGTACAAGTCAAATTGACTTCCTTATGCCTTCTCTTGAGGAGAGGGAAGGGGTGAGGTGGCTAAAAAGGGAAATTTGACTTGCACCCAGCTTACCTTAATTTTAATAGCCATAGCATTTCTTAAAAAAGTGCTATGGCTATTTTTATGATTTATGCGTAACTTGGTGATTGAAAGACCTTTCTACCCTGCTGGTTTACAATTAATTGCTCACTTTTTATAAGATTATGACAAAATTTACCATTCAAAAAGACGACCTCAGCCAGATTTTAGTACACCCAGAACAGCTTCCGACACTCAAAGAAGGAGAAGTGTTGTTCAGTATCAAGAAATATGCTTTCACTGCCAATAACCTCACCTATGCTGTGCTAGGTGAACGGCTAAAGTATTGGCACTTTTTTCCTGCGCAAGCCGCTACTCAAGGAATTATCCCAGTATGGGGCTTTGCCGAGGTGATAGCCTCTACCCACGCCGAAATCAAGGTAGGCGAATACTGCTATGGCTATTTCCCAATGGCAAAGTACCTTGTGGTAGAAGCCGACCGTGTCAGTACCTTCGGTTTTACAGACAAGGCAGCACACAGACAGCCCATGGCTTCGGTCTATAACTACTATAATAGATGTGCCAATGACCCAACCTACAAAGCTGAGGTAGAAGATTTTATACCACTTTTAAAACCACTATTTGTTACTTCTTTTTTGAACTATTACTTTCTTGAAGATGCACAATTTCACCAAGCCGAGCAGATTATCTTGACAAGTGCGTCTTCTAAGACTGCCTTAGGCTTGGCATTTATGCTGAAACATCACCAAAAGTCCCACAGCAAAAAAATCATTGCATTGACCTCAGAAGGAAATCTTGAATTTGTGAAAAACACTAATTATTATGACGAAGTATTGCCCTACCAAAATATTGATACACTCACACTAAAAGATAGCCTAGTGGTTGATTTTGCAGGCAATGTACAGCATCTAAAAAACCTAAGCACACACCTTGCAACACACCTAAAGTACAACTCACTTGTAGGGCTTGCAGATTGGAAAGCCGAACGAAATTTTAAGGAAATACCCAACGCTGAGGTGTTTTTTGCGCCTGCCTATGCAAAGATTAAATTTGATGAATGGGGCATTGCACAAACCAATGAACGCATAGCACAATATTTTTTCTTGTTTGTGGAAGCAATGCAAGACAATATTGAACTGGCCTATCTTACAAGCCCACAAGATGTAACCAAAGTATATGCACAGATGCTAGAAGGTACGCTAGACCCTAGCAAAGGCTATCTGGTAAAGACCACTACTGAATAGTATTGAGCCTGGGCTGGTGAGAGTTATTTTTCGAGTGACTCAATTTTAAAGATTAAGCAAAGGAAAAATATGTTATTCCCTCAAAATGTATTAATTTTGTAACAGTATAAGATCGAGGAGATGTAAATAATAACTTCAGTTGTTCATACTTGTAAATTATTGGGAATAAAAACTTTAAAAAGTCACATTGCACAACTCATCATTTACATTTTCCTTAACAAGTCTATTTTATAGCAATAGCTCACTAAAAATCGCATATTCTAATCTAAATCGTTCAATAATCTCATGGTTTCAGTTTCCAATCTTTCTTTGCGCTTTGGCAAGCGTATTCTTTTTGATGAAGTCAATCTAAAATTCACTCAAGGCAATTGCTATGGTGTAATCGGCGCAAATGGTGCAGGAAAATCTACTTTCTTGAAAATCCTTTCAGGAGAAATAGATTCTACTACTGGGCAAGTGGCACTCGAGCCCAACGCACGTATGGCAGTCTTGAAGCAAAACCATTATGAATTTGATGAGTTTCCAGTGTTGCAAACCGTGATGATGGGACATCAAAAACTGTGGAAAATCATGACTGAGAAAGATGCCCTCTATGCCAAACCTGATTTTAGCGAAGAAGATGGCGTAAAGGCTTCGGAACTAGAGGCAGAATTTGCAGAAATGGACGGATGGAACGCTGAAAGTGATGCCGCAAGTTTATTAAGTGCCTTAGGAATTAGCGAAGACAAACATTATTACCTCATCAAAGACCTCAACGGCACCGAAAGAGTAAAAGCCCTGCTTGCACAAGCACTCTTCGGAAACCCTGATGTGCTGCTCTTAGACGAACCTACCAACGACCTAGATACCGAAACTATCATCTGGTTAGAAGATTTCTTGGCTGATTTTAAAAATACAGTCATTGTCGTTTCGCACGATAGGCACTTCTTAGACTCTGTTTGTACGCACGTTGTAGATGTGGACTTTGGGAAAATACAGTCATACGCAGGCAATTATACTTTCTGGTATGAATCAAGCCAACTAGCCCTTCGCCAACGCAGCGACCAAAACAAAAAAGCTGAAGAAAAACGAAAAGAATTGATGAGTTTCATTGAGCGATTCAGTGCCAATGTTGCCAAATCAAAGCAAGCAACCAGCCGCAAGAAAATGCTAGAAAAACTCAATGTAGAAGACATTAAACCCTCTACACGCCGCTATCCTGGCATCATCTTTACTCCTGAGCGCGAAGCGGGCGACCAAATCTTGCATGTAGAAAACCTAAGCAAATCAAATGATTCTGGATTTCTATTCCGAAACGTGGACATCAACGTTAATAAAGGCGATAAAATAGCCATTCTTTCAAGAGATAGCCTTGCCATTACTGCTTTTTTTGAGATTATTCACGGAGAAATGAAAGCCGATACAGGCGAATACAAATGGGGTGTTACCATCACCAATGCCTACCTCCCCAACGACAACAGCCGCTATTTTGAAGGGGTGGACTTAAACCTCATAGATTGGCTCAGACAATTCTCTGAAAACAAAGATGAATCTTTTGTGCGTGGCTTCCTCGGGCGTATGCTGTTCAGTGGTGAAGAATCACTCAAAAAAGCCTCTGTACTCTCAGGAGGTGAAAAAATGCGCTGCATGACCGCCCGTATGATTTTGAGCGGGGCAAACTTCCTCACCCTTGATGAACCTACCAATCACCTTGACCTAGAATCTATCACGGCTTTCAACAATGCCTTGAAAGACTACAAAGGAACAGTACTTTTTACCTCACATGACCACGAGTTTACACAAACCGTAGCCAACCGCATCATAGAACTCACGCCAGGTGGCACTATAGACCGCATGGTACCGTATGATGACTACATCACGAGTGAAGAAATCAAGGCACTGCGCGCAGAGATGTACCAAAGCAAGGTGAATGTCTAATAAATAGCCTATTTTGTACTGCACCATACTGATGTATATTTTCTATGGGGCAGGGTTTGCAAACCCTGCCCCACAGAAAATCTGTAACGACAAGATTCAGCTTGCCGCCCTACCCCTCAAACAGACTAAAGTCTGTTTTACAATGCTGCATTGTGTGCAAGTAAGAATTGAAATTACTAAAATCCTTTGTATAGTGGGCTTTAGCCTGCCGCCCTGCCCCTCAAACAGGCGGAAGCCTGTTTTACAATGCTGCATTGTATGCAAGTAAGAATTGAAATTACTAAAATCCTTTGTACGGTGGGCTTTAGCCTGCCGCCCTGCCCCTCAAACAGGCTAAGGTCTGTTTTACAATGCTGCATTGTATGCAAGTAAAAATTGAAATTACTAAAATCCTTTGTACAGCGGGCTTCAGCCTGCTGCCCTACCCCTCAAACAGGTTAAGGTCTGTTTTACAATGCTGCATTGTATGAAAGTAAAAATTGAAATTACTAAAATCCTTTGTAAAAAATATCTCTCCTCTTGATAAATAGATGCATTTGTATTAATTTTATTGCGAAATTATGATCTAGGGAATATTTTAGCCTTATTACTGACAAAAAACACAAAACAATGATACAAGACATTAAACTACAACTTATTCAATGGATTTTAGAAATCCAAAATCCCGAAACTTTGCAGAACCTGTTGCAGTGGAAGGAAAAACAAAAAAAAGAAAGAGAAGAACGCTTTTTTCGCTCTTGTGGTGCTTGGCAAGAAGACGAAGGAAGCGATTTAATGGAAGATATTTATGGTTCAAGATATTTTGAAGAAAGGGACATAGAATTATGAAACAGTACTTATTAGATACCAATATTTGCATTCATTATCTCAAAAACCAACATGGGATTTCTGAAAAAATCAGAGAAGTTGGCTTAGAAAACTAAGGTGTACCCATTGGAAGGGAACTTATGCCAAATAGAAGATGATAGTATTGTAAGGTGTGTTTTTATAGCCATAAGCCTAGCTACATTGCAGGAATAAAGTTTTCTCCAAATTGTTCCTCACGCATCTGCCAAAAACGGTCATTAGGAACAACTCCTTCTCCATTCTGAGATAACTCTGGGTTAATCCGAAGCACAAAAAAGGTTTCCATAATTCCTTTGCCTTTAATTTCAATGTTGGGTCTTTGCTCACAAATAAAGAAATCTTTTATCAGGTCGTATGTTTCTCTTGAAACATTTACTTTATAAACTTCTCCATTACTTTCCATTCTTGAGGCTACATTGACCGCGTCTCCCCAAATATCATACGCAAGCCTTGTTTCGCCTACAATTCCTGCCACTACCCTTCCTGTACTAATCCCTAACCTACACTGCCAATAATTTCCTTTTTTTTCTTCAAACCTTGCTTTCATGAAATTTTGCATCTCAAAGGCAGCCAGTATGATGTCTAAAGGGTTGGTTCTGTTGGCAGTAGGTACGCCTCCTGCACACATATAGGCATCACCTATGGTTTTAATGCGTTCTAAACCGTATTTCTGAATGATTCTATCAAAACTACTGAAACAATCGTCTAACTCTTTCATCAATCTGGAAGCGTGCATTTTTGAGGAAATTATAGTGAATCCTACAAAATCTGTGAATAAAATACTCACCTTATCGTAGTATTGTGTACTCACCTTTCCTTTTGTCTTTAGCTTATCAGCAACCTTGCTAGGGAAGGTGCTATAAAGCAATTTCTCTAACAAGTTTTTCTCTTCTTTAAGTTGCTTTCGGAGTTGATTGAGTTCTACGGCTGCTTTCACACGTGCCAATAGTTCCTCTTTATTATCATTAGTAACAGGCTTCCTGACATAGTCATTTACTCCTGCTTCAAAGGCTTTTTTTAAATCGCTTACACCTGTATTTCCAGAAACCATGATAATTGGAATATCATTGTATTTTTCGTGTTTCCTTATATCTTTCATTAGCAAAATACCATCTTCTTGAGTAGCCATGTCCCAATCAGTAATGACCAAATCCAGACTTTGTGCTTCAGCACAAAAGATTTCCCAAGCACTATCTTTGTCAGTAGCTTGTAAAATGTCGAAGTCTTGTTCTAAATATTCGGTTAGTGTTGTAAGGGTATCTATTTTATCATCAGCAATTAATATGCAAGGTAGTTTTTCCATGGTTTAATTCAGGTTTAAATTGATGAGTTCCTCGAAATTGGTCTTATAACTTTTAGCACGGTATTCAAGGAGTCGTTCTTTCCAACTGTTTACAATGTAGTGATTACTCTCGATGGCTTCCAAAGCTCTTTTGATTTCGCTTGTCTTATACCATTTTATGTTTTTGATTCGGTTTATTTGGGGCATTATCTCAGATTTGATTTTATCATCTTTCAAAAGATGGTGCATAGAGTCTTTGAGTTGTTGGATTTCTTTCTCGTCATATCCTTTAAATATGACTTCTTCTTCACTATTTTGATAGTTGTTTCCTTTTTCCAAATCAAAATAAAAACAAGTTCCTTTCCCCAATTCTGATTCTACTCTTATCGTAGAATGGTGTTTTGAGAGGGCCATATCGCAGAAGGTAAGCCCTATTCCTGTTGCACCAATACCAGCAAATTTACGACTTTGAATACTTACTCCAAGTTTTAATATGTCTGCTAGTTTGTCTTCGGGAATACCTTTCCCAGTATCCTTTACATTCACTCGCACCTTATCATTTACTTCCTCAACATAGATTTTTACTTCGCCTTTATTGGTGTATTTCAAGGCGTTACTCACTAAGTTCATCAAAATACGGCTGAGTACATTTTTATCGAATCTTGCCATGGTTTTTGAAGGTACAGTACTGTAAAGATTAAGACCTCTCACCAATGACTCAGAAGAAAGTAAGGCGGTTACGTCTTCTACCACCTGCTGTAAATCGTGTTCATTGATAGCAATCTGAAATTCCCCTTTTTCAAAATTCTGAATATCTTGTAAATCTTGTACGTACATTTTGATATGTTGAGCGGCAAGTCTAATATATTCAGAGTTACTTTGAGGATTTAACAATGTAGTAAGTGGATTTTTGAAATCATGTACTACCATACGTGTAAACTTTTCTTTTTCTCTTTGTACTCTTTTTAAGTCGTTGGCTGTCTTTTCTAAATCTTTGGTTTTGGCTTCCAAGGCATTGGCAGTCGCTTTTAGATTGGTCTCTGAGGCTTCTAGTTCTTCTTTCTTTTCCCTCAGTTCCATGTGTTGTTTGATGATGGTCTTGTAGGCTTTCTCAAGTTCTTTCTTTTTCTCTAGTTCCTCAATTTTGATTTTTAATTCATTATTGAGCTTCCTCTCGACTTCCTCTTTATTTTGTAGTTCTTCAATTCTGAGTTTGAGTTCTTCGTTGAGTTCTTTTACTGTTTTATAGTTTTTCTTAGTTGCAAAAAATAGTATTATTAATAAGATACTTATCAAAAGAAGCCCAATAGTAATTGTAAATGTAAGCCATAACCTCGCTTTTGCTACTTCTGTCTCTTTTTCTGCTTCTACTTTTTCTCTTTCAGCCTTTTCAGCGTTTTTTGCTTGTTCGATACTTACAAGTTTTATTTTATGTTCTTCTATTTGAGTTTGAGCATTTTCTGCTACATTCTTTATAGAATCCAATCTTTGTAGTAAACCTCTTGCTTTTCTTGTTTCTGTTGATACATCTCTATTCAAGCGATTGATTAAATCTTCTGAACTTTCTAAGGATTCTATTCTCTCATTGAGTGTAGCTATCTCATTTCGAAGTTCTTCTTCTTGTCTTCTTAGGTTCTCTAAATGAGTTTCTTTTTGTCTCAGTTCTGTTTCAAGGCGTTGAACAAGTCGTCTTAAATCTTCATTGTCTCTCATAAGCGCAGAATAATTAGAATTATCTGCTTTAACTTTGATGTTAATACCCTCATTGGTTTTGTAAATTTCTCTAATCAAATGTCCATTACTAATTTTTGTGATTTGTTGAGAAATTTGACTTTCCTCAATCAAAACAGCCCCATTTTCATCAGTTGTGTAATTCTGTCCATTCATGAAAAAGGTAACATTTGGTATAGGTACACCTACATCACTAATAACCTTTACCTTCTTCTGAGTCTGCGCTTGAAGTACATTGGTTTGAAAAGCAATCAGGGTAATAAAAATAGGTAGGAACAGCCTAAACCTCAATTTTGGGAGTATGCTGAATATTATGTTGTGGCATAGACACAGCAATGCCATAAATAGTGTGTGTTTTGGTGTCATATTGGCTTAATAAAACTAAATGAATAATTTAAAATAGCTTAGATGCTGGTATATGGTGTAAGAATTTCTAGTTAGTTACTGCAAAAATGGATATTTCTTTAAAAACTTACAAATAAATATCGTGTTTTTGTAATAAAAAAAATTATAATAACATTTTGAGGGTTTAATGAAATCCTATCATAGCCAATTTAAAGCTGCAGCTTCAGGCTGCTATGCCTGCGAAACTAACACCTTCACCTTACTTCAAAAATCCATATTCATAAACCTTAGGTTCTATTTTTTGAGCCAGCACTTTGAGTGCATCACGCAGATTGCTGATGAGTTCGGTGTAGGTTTCATCATCACTTTGGTTGTTCATTCTGCCTTTGTCGTTTCTACCCTGAAAATAGGCTCTGATGTCATATAAACTTGCATTGACAGAGGCTTTTCCAGCCTGAAATGGAGAAATTCCTCCATAAGCCCAAGATGGAGTTTTTTTGATGGTGGCGTGGTAGTATATCCAGAGGGCTTTGCCTGTCTCCAAAAGGGTTTGGGCTTCATTGCTGAACTGTATGGGTGTAGATGTTTTTTTGACTGGTTTGCTAAATAAGTCGTGTGTAGTTTCGGTATTGATTTTTCCTGCCAAGTATTTCGCCATAAAATCACTATCAAATTTTGTGGCTGCGTCCACCTCATATTCTGTAAAAGGTATCCAATGATTAGGCCCATATTCAGACTGGATATGATTGCTAAAGAGCGTATAAGCAATGCAATCTGCTTTAAATTCTTCGTCTTTTTGCCAAGTTTTTTTAGGATACAAGAACTGGTCACGGTCGTTGAGCCAAGTTGCGTCAATGCACTTACGGACAGCAAAATAGACGCAAGCCTCCACGATATTTTTTTGATTAATCAAAAATTGCCCTGCTTCGGTGTTATAGTTCATCTTGTGATGCACAATCTGAATCATATTCTGGTTTTGAAAGTCATTTCCTTTGAAGGGAAACTTGCCAATGAGCTGGTTTTGCTGTGGGTCTGCTCTGTGAGGCTTTACCCAATCATTGATATACTGACTGTCATCATAAGCAAAGTAGTTTTTTTTGCCAATAAAAATGCCGTGTTTGTCATAGACATCGGCTTTCATTTTCTTGAATTTTTCTTTTTCTGAGGTATCCCAAATCATAAAACCAATCGGAAATTTACCTTTTACATTGTCAAAAGTATCAGCAGGCACTACAAAGGACTTCTTGATTTTTGCCAAGAAAAATTTTCTAAAATCAACAAAATGCTGCCCATTCAAGATTTTCAGTTTTGAGAACTCACCTATAATACAACCTTCTAATTCAAAATAGATTCTTGTGAGAAACTGCGCAAATAATTCGGAATTTCCCTGCCCCAAAAGTTTTGCGTATTTTTCGTTGGTAGCACTTTGTTCTACACCTTGATTGCCTTGTGTTCCTTTTACCAGTGTTTTTTTATTGCTTGCCTCCGCATAAGGCGGATTGATATAGATGACCAATTTCTTTCGTCTTTCAGGGTCATTGATGATTTCTTGAAGTTTTTGGGGCAGTTTTGAGAAATGGTCATTCAAGAAATCAAATTGAAATACGTGGTCTTCCAAGAGGTTTGCTCCATTGCGGATACGGTCTTTCATCACCTCTACATCTTGTTTATCAAGGGTACTTGCCCAGACGTGCAGTTTGTTGGTCAATCCAGCCAGCAAGTTGCCCGTGCCAGCAGCACAGTCCCAGATGTAGTATTCGTCTTGCCAGTTTTCGCCCAATACGTCTGTGAGGTATTTTTGAGAAAGCTCTACCCAGATTTGTGGGGTGAAAAAGCTGCCTTTTCGCTCACGCACATCTTGTGGCACAAGCAAATCTCTTCTTTTGATGATATAATCCCAATATTCTTCTTTGGGAGGGCGTTCGTATTTGTTCCAGAATTGGGTATGGGCCTTTTGCTTATCCACGAAAGAGGTCTTGCTAGAGGTAAACAAGCCCGATTCGTGTTTTTGTCTATCCAGTTCGTAGTAGCTTTTTTGGAGCAAGACATAAAGCGTATCTTTGAGTGTTTCGTTTCCTTCTGAAAGCAAATCAGCCAGATAAAAATCGCCATCAATAATGCCCGTTTTTTTGACAATATCCCAATTGACGGCAATGGTAGGTTTGACAGTTTGTAGCCATTTGTTATAAATGACCATAAAATTATTCTTGTCGATGCGTGTTTTGGTCAGTCCATATTTGCCTGCTACAAAATTATCTTTGATAAATCTCTGGAGTTCTTTGTCGTCTTTTTCATAGTCAAAAATCAAAGATTTTTCTTCTAAACTATCTTTTACCTTTTGGTAAACCAGTTTGAATTCTTTGCTTTGGTGGTTAGAAGGGGCTACATTCCAATTAAAATCATTGAGGTAAAAGATTTCGTGGACATCGTTGTAGGGAATGAAGGCGATTTTTTCGGCATCAAATGCACCAAGCATAATAGGGGGGAGGTATTTATCAAAAGTTCGAGCTTTGCCTATGGTCAGGATAAGTTGCACCAATGAGGGAATCACTTCAACACTGCCTCGCTTTGCCTCAGCCCAGAGGAGCGATTCCTGCTCAGAGAGTGGCACATTGCTTTGGTGCATACAGACGCAAAAGTCCACATTGCCCATAATTTTGGTACAGTCGTAGAGCCAAAAATACGCTTGTGCTACTTTGTTTTTAAGTTCTTCTTCTCTGATGTGTAGGTATTTCATTAGGGTATGAATGATTTATCTTGATAATTGCCCACTTTACTTGATATTTTGCTTTTAAAGTTAGCAGTTTTTTTGATATTATACAAGTTTTTTATACATTTTCAGTTAGCTTGCTTTCCCCAATCAGGGCAAGCCTCCCAAAATAATCGTTTAAACAGCTAGATTTATAACAGTCTGAAAATCAATGAACTAAATCTAGTTGTATAGTATTTGCAATCCAGACTACAGAGCCAAAGATTTTTAATCTACCTTTGTCTGAGGTGTGTGGTGTGCGAAGCCAGAGCCTCACACTACTGAGGATAAGCATATTCAATTCACCCGTTCCCAATACAGTGCATCTTTGACAAAAATCACGGTGAATGCTCTCAGGTCTTTTTTGCTTTGTAGGATA